>JBDTDN010000096.1:0-11076 GCA_039923055.1 Jatrophihabitantaceae bacterium | reverse complement strand
AACACCTTCGCCGGCAATCGCCTGGACCTGTGGCCAACTGATCGGGTAGTCGTCCGCTACTAGGTTTGCGACGATCTCCTCGGCCCGATGCAAGCGGCTGTCCCGCAGTCGCCCGCGCTCAGCCTTCAACGCCTTGTCGTTGCGATCGAAGAGGTAACCCAATAGATGCAGGTTGATCCGCGGCCCGGCCGGTGGTACGTAGACGCAGGAGAACTCCGTGCCCAGGACGACTGTCAGCCCGTCCGGCCGAGCGGCAATCGCCTCGTCCCAGCCAGCCGTCGTGTCGTGGTCGGTGATCGCAACGACGTCCAGCCCGGCAAGTGCCGCGTTCGCCACCAATTGTGCCGGTGCGTCCGTACCGTCCGAGGCGGTGCTGTGGGCGTGCAGGTCGATGCGCATCCGCTTACCCTACGGACGCGCGCGCCGGCGGCCTCTTGGTGGACTACTTCTGCCGCGGGATGGGTGTGGGCCGGCCGGGCTGCTCTCCCCCGCGTGCCTCGATGTACTCGCGGGTCGGCACCATCACCTTGCGCCGGAAGATGCAGACGATCGTGCCGTCCTGGTTGTAGCCGATCGTCTCCACATAGACGACGCCGCGGTCGGACTTGGACTTGGACGGGGTCTTGTCCAACACGGTCGTCTCACCGTAGAGCGTGTCGCCGTGGAAGGTCGGGGCGACATGGCGCAGCGACTCGACCTCCAGGTTCGCGATGGCCTTACCGCTGACGTCGGCCACCGACATACCAAGGAGCAGCGAGTAGACGTAGTTCCCGACGACGACGTTCTTGCCGAAATCGGTGGTCTTCTCGGCGTAGTTCGCGTCCAGGTGCAGCGGGTGGTGGTTCATCGTGATCAGGCAGAACAGGTGGTCGTCGTGCTCGGTCACCGTCTTGCCAGGCCAGTGCTTGTAGACAGCGCCGACTTCGAACTCTTCGTAATAACGCCCGAACTGCACGATGCTCTCCTTGTGAACCTCGGTAACTCGATTCGCTGAACCCGTCAATTCTGGCCTATCGGCGATGCCGGTGGAACGAAGTGTGTCCGACGCCAACAGTGGCCAACCGCCCCGGAATTACACGGGTGCGCCAGGGCGCTGCTCGGGCGGCAGCGAACAGGCCGGCGTACCGCCCGGCAACCGGTGCCGGTTAGCCGCGACCCAGGCGTACACGCGCCGCGCCAACCAGGACACCGGCGGCGTGCGCATGAGCGTTCCCAGTACGGGGAAGGGGAACCGGGCGCGAATCAACAGGGCGGCGATCGCCTCATGGCCGGAGCTGATCCGTCCGGCCGGATCGACCCACTGCACGGAGTCGTTCGCCTGCGCTTCGGTAAGCCCGAGCGCGGCAAGATCGGCGAACTGCCAGGCGATGACGTCCGCATCGGCTCGAAGGTGCTCGGCCAGTCGAACCGATTTCGTGCAGAATGCGCAGTCCCCGTCGTACACGAGCACCGGCCGTCTTCGCGAAGTCACCATCCCACGGTACGACCGAGCGGGAGCCGCCCCACCGACACCCCGCTCACGTGAGGTCAACGGCAGCCCTGGCCAGATCGAGTAGATCGGTGTCGCGCTCGGCCCAGCGCTGCCGCAGCGCGACGCTGCCGCGGACCCGCCCCCAGCCGAGTTCAGTCGACGTCGCCGGGAGGAGTTGCAAGATCTCGACCGGCCCGGCCAAAGTTGGTACCGCGGCCACGGCCGATTCCACCAGTACGCCGCCTGTACACCGCGAGTTCTGAGCCAGTGGAGTGCCCAGATCGACCGTCATACCGACGCGGTAGACCACGCCCTCGACGGCCGGTGACGCCGCCAGCACGGCGAGTTGACGCCAGAGTTGGGCGAAGGCATCGATCTCATCGCGCAGGTACACCATCAACTCGGCACGCGGGTCGTCGGCACTCTGGATCGTCTCCGTCGCAGCGGTCATCGGCTGAGCTGACATACCGAGGCTGACGTACGCCCGCTCGCCGGGTATCGGCTCGAAGCGCAGGATTTCGATCGGGTGCACGCCGACGAACGACATCGACGCCCTCACCGGCCGGTGTCCGAAATGCTCGGCCAGTGCATCGTCGACTGCGGCCAGGTTCTCGACGCTGCTCATCGGGTCACGTTGGGTAGATCAGGGTCGGCCGCGAAGCGGAGGCCGCGTTTACTCCGGTTCTCATGCAAGCATCATCGCAAGCTGGCTTAGCGGAACGACGCGGCGATCTGCTGCTCAACGTCGGCGTAGGCGGTTCCTGCCCGCGCGAGTAGCTGTCCGATGCCGTCCAACGCGTCCGACATCCCCTTTGCATGCAGGTCGAATTGGTCGTAGAGCGCCGTGAACTGTGCTGCAGCCACGCCGGACCAGTCGGCGCCGAACAGCGGTGAGAGCTGGCCCTTCAGCGCGCTGTGCTGCCCGCGCACATCGGCAGACACGCGCGCGACGCTCCCGCCGAGCGTCTCTAACTGACCCGGGGTGACCTTCAGACCTGACATGCCGTCCTCCTTCATCGAGATCGAACTGGATCGACGGCGAGTTGCCGCGGACCGACCGCCCGGGGCGAACGCTACGTCCGATCGGACCGACGCGTACCGAAATTGCGCGGTCTGTGGATAACCGAACAGTTGTCCACAGACCGGCGCTGATCTGTTCACCGTGACCGAGCCGCGCGTAAGGCTGGCGGCATGCAGATCGACCTCACTGTGCGTGATCAGACCGGTGCCGATCGCGATGTGACGCTGTCAGCGCCGGCCGACGCTACTGTCGGAGCGGTCCGCGATTGCGTGCTGAGCCACGTCAATCCACGCTGCGCTCTGGATCCAGCCGCGCTGTGGTGCGGCCGACGACTGCTCGCCGACGATGAGCTGGCCGTCGACACCGGCTTGCGGCACGGCGCGGTCCTGTCCTTGGGCGGACCCGAGCCCGAGCGAGTCGGACAGACGCTGCTGCAACTTCGGGTGGTCGGCGGACCGGACGCCGGGCTGACCCGACCCCTGACCGGCTCAGTTCTCACGCTCGGACGCGCGGTGGACTGCGACGTCCGCCTCACCGACCCGACCGTGTCACGACGGCATGCGGCATTGACTCTGGCGGCCGGTGGCATCCGCGTCGATGATCTGAACTCCACGAACAACTGCCTGGCCGACGGGATCGCCATCGGGGCCCGGCAACTGCCGATCCAGCCTGCGGCGATGCTGCGGTTCGGGGATACCCTCTGCCAGCTCACCAGCTCAGTGGTGTCCGCCGCCGACGTCAGGCGGCGCGCCGACGGCACGTTCACGGTCAATCGTCCACCACGGCTGAGCGGTTCGCCGCAGACCGAAACGATCGAGTTACCGGTCGAGCCGAACCGAGGCGGCCCACAACGGGTGCAGTGGATTGCTGCCATTGTCCCTGCCATCGCGGGCGTGGCGCTGGCGTACTTCCTGCACGCGCCGGCGTTCTTGCTCTTCGCGCTTCTCTCGCCGATCATCATCCTGGCGACCGCCCTCGGTGACCGAGTCCACTGGCGGCGGGAGCGACGCCGATCGGGACGCGTCTTTCGCGAACGGTCGGCACTGGCCCGACACCAGATCGCCGCAGCGCTGGCCGCCGAGGAACGCAGGCGCCGTCACGAATATCTCGACCCGACGGCGGTCGCCGACCTCGCCGCAACCCCCGGTCAACGGCTCTGGGAACGACGCCGAACCGATCACGACCTGCTGCGGGTTCGGCTCGGACTCGGCGCAGATTCCGCACGGTTGCAGACACGGGTCGAAGCCACGACGCGCTGTGCAGGACAGGTGCACGACGTCCCTGGCTGCGTCGATCTGCGCGCCGGACCGCTGGGCATCGCCGCGCCCAGTGACACCGCTGCCGCAGTCGCGCGTTGGGTGTTCGCGCAGCTCGCCGTGAACCTTTCGCCCGCCGATCTGGAGTTCGTCCTGCTGCTCAGTCCCGACGCCGCACACCGCTGGCGATGGATGCGCTGGCTGCCACACCTACGCTCCGGTGGCACCACGGTCGCCGATGACCCTCGCTCCCAGCGTGCGCTGATCGCCGAACTCGGCAGCATCGCCACCGAACGCAGCAGACAGCGCGGCGCGGGGCAGTCGGCGTGGTCGGGCCGGTGGATCGTCCTACTTGTCGATCAGTCCAGCTTGTTGAACGAGTTGCCGGAACTGGACGAACTGCTCCGTACCGGCCCGGCGGTCGGCATCACCGCAGTATGCCTGGACACCCGGGAGAGTTGTCTTCCGGCGGCAGTGTGCTCGGTCGCCACGATCAGTGGCGAACTCGGTACGCGGCTACTGATCCGCGCCGGCGGAGCCGATCCTCGCGGGTTCGAGATCGTTTCCGACCAAGTGAGCTACAACTGGTCGGAACAGCTCGCCAGAGATCTTGCACCCTTGGTCGATCCTGGCGGCGATGCCATGTCCGCTATCCCGCAGATGTGCAGGCTGCTGGAGGTCTTGGACCTGGCTGACCCGACACCGAGCCGAATGTTGCAGCTGTGGGCCGCCTCGGACGGTCGCCCCGTGGCGACGCTCGGCGTCGGACGGGACACCCGGGTGCGGATCGATCTGGTGCGCGATGGGCCGCACGCGCTGGTCGCCGGCACCACCGGTGCAGGTAAATCTGAACTGCTGCAGACCTGGATCGCGTCGCTCGTCTGCGAGCACCCGCCCGCTGAGCTTTCGTTCGTCTTGATCGACTACAAGGGTGGTGCCGCCTTTGGCGACTGCGCCCAGTTGCCTCATGTGGTGGGTCTGGTGACAGATCTGGACGCGCACCTGGTCCGCCGAGCATTGCGGTCGCTGAACGGCGAACTCAAGCGCCGAGAGTCGCTGTTCGCCGATGCCGGTGCTAAGGACCTCGACGCCTACCGATCCGGTCACCCCGTCGAACCCCTACCTCGATTGATCCTGATGGTCGACGAGTTCGCCACGCTCGCCGAGGAGTTGCCCGAATTCGTCGGTGGACTGATAGCGGTGGCGCAGCGGGGACGCTCGCTCGGCGTTCATCTGATCCTGGCGACCCAGCGGCCCGCCGGAGTCGTGTCGCCGGAGATCCGCGCCAACACCGCGCTGCGGATCGCCCTGCGGGTAACCTCCCCTGGCGATTCCAGCGACGTCATCGACGCGACGGACGCGGCCGGGATCGATCCGGCCATCCCGGGGCGGGCGTTCCTTCGTACCGGTTCAGGTCTGACCCAGTTCCAGACCGCGCGTACCGGCGGGCCAACGCCCTTGACGGCGTCTGCCGCCGCAATCGTTATCAGATCGCTGGATCCATGGCGCCGGGACGCGACAGCAATCGGCAGTACCGGGCCGGGTGGGCCCACCGATCTGGCCGCTGTGGCGACGGCGGCCGCAGGCGCGGCAGAGTTGGACCGGCTCCCACGGCAGCGAACTCCGTGGTTACCCGTGCTGCCGACGTTATTGCCGGCAGCGCAGTTGCCTGGTCCCCTGAGCGGGGATGCAATCGCAACAGACTCCGTCGTGATCGGGTTGCAGGATCTTCCCGACCACCAGATGCAGAACGGGTGCGTGCTCACACTCGATGGCGGCTCGGTGCTATTCGCCGGTGGACCACGCTCCGGACGGACCACGAGCCTGCTCAGCCTGACCTTCGCCGCCCTGCAGCAGCACGGGCCCCGAAGCTTGCATGTCCACTACATCGACTGTGCCGGCGGTGGGCTGGCCGACATCGCGGGCCTGCCGCACTGCGGCACAGCAACGTCAATGCCCGACTTCGATACCGCGGAGCGATTGCTGGATCGGCTCGCCGGTGAACTCAACCGACGAACCACCGAACTTGCTCGCCTACAACGTGGCTCGGTCGCCGAGGCTCGCGCCACCGGCCAGCAGATCCCGCTGCTGCTGTTACTGCTCGACGGCTGGGAGCAGTTCGTCGCCGCGGCGGAGGACCACGGTGCCGGGCGGGCCGTCGAGCGACTGCTGGCATTGCTGCGTGCCGCCCCCGCGGGCGGGCTAACCGTAGCGATCAGCGGCGACCGGGCCGCGCTGGCACCACGACTTGCCGCTGCGGTAGGTACGAAGTTCGTCCTGCCGTTGCTCGATCAGTGCGACTACGCACTGGCCGCGATCCCGGCTCAGGCTGTTCCGCGGCATCGTCCACCCGGGCGCGCGATTCGGGTCGGTGACGCGGTCGAGGTGCAAATCGCCCACCTGGGAGATGCGCCGACTCGGACCGCTCAACGACTTGCGCTGACCGAAGCGGCCTCAGCATCGGCAGCACGCCCGACGGGCTGGCAGACGACGTCCCGCGTACCTACACCTGCCGATGAACCGATCCGGATCACCCCGCTGCCGACCTCCGTGTCCCTGCGTGAACTGTCGGCCACACCGCGGCCGGCACTGGGCACGTCGAGTGTTCTTCTCGGCCTCGGCGGTGATCACGCAGAACCAATTGCGGTCGACCTGTTCTCCGGTTGCGCCAGGCTGCTCGTCGCTGGACCGCCACGCTCGGGACGGTCCACCCTGCTCGGCAATGTGCTGACGCAGGTCACGTCCACCCGATCCCACCTGACCATCGTGGTCGCGGCACCGAACCGGTCCCTGGTGACTGCGTTGGCCCGCAAGCACGGGGTCGCTGCGGCCCGGCAGGCCCGAGGACCAACGACGCTGGCGAACATCGTCCTGTTAGCGCCGGACTCACCGCCTCCGCAACTACCCACCGGCCGGACCCTGCTGCTCGTCGATGACTGCGAGGCATTCAGCGACGTTGCGCTCGGGGAGACACTGACGGCCTGGCTGAAGCAACAGGCGGACGGCTTCGCAGCGGTGGTCACCGGGCGCAATGACGACCTCGCCGTCACCTACCGCGGGATCGGTGCCGAGATGCGCCGCGCCCACTGCGCCGTGCTATTGCAGCCAACCGCGCTCGACGGCGAACTCGCCGGTGTCACGCTTCCACGGCGGCGCCCGACCACCATCCCCGGGCGTGGCCTGCTGATCGTCGATCCCGCCTGGACTCGCCCAACGTCCGAGCCACGCCTCGGTCCTGCAGCCAACGCAGGCCCGACGCCGATTCAGCTTGCGCTCGGGTGAGGCCCTGCCTCCAACGAGGCGATCAGGGCGTCCAGTTCCTGAATGGCATACCAGGACAGCTCGAATCCCTCGGCGTCGTCGACCACATCCTGCGCCTGCTGCTCGCCGAGATCAGCGGCTACGATCGCTGAGCTCGCCGCACCGATCACCGACTCTGCCTCGGTGTCATCGACATGGATCGCGGCGATCTGAGCCGACCCCACCGGCGCGGACAGCACGACCACACCCCTGTCAAGATCATCGCGAACCGCGGCAACCTCGGCCGGCGCGTCAAGCGCTACCACCACGCGGCGGCGCGCTGCCGACTCATCACCATCGATCAGCCGCAACGAAGCACGAGCCGCTTCACTCATCGCGGCGTACTCCAGTTCGTCCGTATCGCTGTCGGCCGCGCCGACGCCGTACCACTCGCGTAGTCCGGGCGTCACCGCGAAGGCGGTCAACGGCGCCGGCCCGATCGCGCCGCGCTCAGCCAGTGTCCGCAGCACGACGCTCGTCGCTGGCAGGTAGATCCTCATCGGTCACTTCCTGACAGCGCGACGGTCGCAACCAGTTCGGCCAACGAGTCCGCGATGCAGGACGCGAGCAGGTTCACGTCCGGTGCGGCATCGCGATCACCGTTGATCCCGAAGAACACGCCGCCGTTGTAGGAGGTCAATCCGATCGACAGCGCCTGCTCGGTACCCAGCGGCAGGACCGGGAACATCTCAGTCATCCGGGCCCGAGCCGCGTACAACGGATGCTGTGGGCCCGGCACATTGGCCACGACGAGACTGAACATTCGATGGGTGAGGCCGTTCGCCGCGCGCGCGGCGAGCGAGTGAAGCGTGGGCGGCGCGAACCCGCTCAACGCGACGAGCGCATCGGCGCCGACCGACTTCCCGGATAATTTGTGCACGCCCATCGCGAACCGGACCTGGGCGAGCCGCCGCAGCGGGTCGAGGTCGCCGATCGGCAGATCGACGAGCAGTGCGGTGACCCGACCGAGACGGTCGACGGCTGCTCTGTCGGCAGCGCCCGGATCGTCGTCGTCCACGCTCACCGGCACCAGTGTGCGCACCGTTGACACAGGCCGCGGTACCTGCCCACGCGCAGTCAGCCACCGGCGTAGCCCTCCGGCCACCGTGGCCAGGACGACGTCATTGACGCTGGCGCCATGAGCATGACTGATCGCCCGATAGTCCGCCAGCCTCGTGCGCGCGATCGCGATTCGTCGTTGTTCACCTGGACGCGCCCGAAGTGGCGATTGCCGCGGCGACCGGACGACCACGCCGGCACTCTTGTGCGCGTTAGCGACCACTCCGGTCAGCCAACCGGCAGCCACCTTCAGCTCGTGAGCTCTGAAGCGGGCCGAGTCGGCAAGCGAACTCGGCCGCCGGACGACCGCGCCGAGCGCCTCGCCGAGCAGTTCTCTCGCGCTCGGTTCCGGGGCGGGCATCCAGAGGGCACCGACCGTTTGGCGTGGCTCCGGAGAGGCGTCGAACAACACTTGGGCGATATTCACGGCACCGATGCCGTCGATCATCGCGTGGTGGGTCTTGGCAACGATCGCGACCCGTCCGTCAGACAGACCTTCGATCAAATACATCTCCCACAGCGGCCGATCACGATCGAGCAGACGCGACTGGACCCGCGCGCAGAACTCCAGCAGTGCCCCGTCCGAACCAGGACGCGGCAGTGCGGACCGCCGCACATGATAGGTCAGGTCGAAGTTGGGATCATCCACCCACACCGGGTTCGCCAGCCGGCCAGCAACCTGCCGAACCTTCTGCCGATACCGGGGCACCAGGGAGATCCGCTCCTCCAGCAGTGTCACCAAGCGGTCGTAGTCGAAACCTTCGGGCGGCGGCTGGAAGATCGCAACACTGCCCATGTGCTGCGGCCTCGCGCGGTCCTCTAGGTAGAGGAACGCCGCGTCCGCCGAGGACAGACGCTCAGTCACTGCGGTCGACTTCGACGCTGACTTTCAAGAAATGAACGGCCACCCGTGCATTCTCACAGACCAGCGACGGACGCTGCCAACTTGACCAGTTCGGCGCGCAACGGACCGTTCGGTCTGGCCTCGGCGAGCGACCTGCCTGTGACCAGCGCAGCGTCCAGCGACTCCAGGTCGTACGGCAGTAGCGCCACCGGATCGCGGCCGGCAAAGCGCCGCATCGCGCCGGTGAGTTCGGCGATAACGTCGCCAGGGACGACCGTTCGACGGACGCGGTTCAGCACGACCCACACCGGTGCCGCCGGTTGCAGGTCCTGCAGGTCGGCGAGGGCGCGGACCAGTCGCTGCATCCCGATTGGGTCGGCCGCGCCAACCGCGATCACGACGTCGGCGCTCTCCAACACCGCCAGTGTCGCCGCGTTACGACGGGGAGCGAGCGTGTCGAAGGAGAGCTCCTCGTCGGTCTCCAGGTTGAAGCCGCAGTCGACAACCGTGAACTCGGCCAGGATGCGTGCCGCCGCCAGTACCGATTCCACGGCCGCCGGACGTAGCTCAGGCCAGCGCGAGGCCAGCGGTATCCCGGTCAGTACCCGCAGGTGGTTGCTCAGCTGCCAGCACAGACCGGCCAACAGTTCGGCGTCCAATCGACCGGCCGTTGCGTGCCGGCAGGCAGCGGCCAGGCCAGGAGATTCGTCCAGCAGCCCGAGGACCGCACCCACCGCAGCACCGTACACATCAGCATCGACCAGCAGCGTCGCGGCGCCCAGTCGGGACAGCTCGTCGGACAACTGCACTGCGACGGTGGTGCGACCCGGAGCACCGGTGGCACCCCACACCGCGACCACTGTTCCCCGGCGTCCGGCTCGCGACGCAACAGCTTCGGCGTCAGGCGGGCCGGGCGGGATGGACACCGACATCGACCTGACCGGATCGCCGAATCGGGCTTCGCTGCACGATCGGCCGGGATCAGCCTGCCTCTCGACGGCCTCGGTGAGGACGCCCGCGATAACGGCCGGTTCGGCGTCGTCAGGAACCACGTATTCGATGCCCATCGCGCGCAACCGCTGCTCAGCCTGGGTGTCCGCCCGGGCGACCATGCCTACCGGGACGACGGCCGCGGCCAGTAACCGGTCGACCGCATCGGCATCCAGCCTGCGCAGCGATCCGGAAATGAGCGCGACGCTGCCCTGTCCGGCCGCGGCCAACGCGAGCAGTTCGACCACGTCGACACACCGACGGGTCACGATGACATCATGTCTACCGCTGCTGAACGCCGCGATGAGGTCGGACTCCCATGCCGCGCCATCTGCCGCGAGCAGCACTGCGATCGTCATGACGTGTGTGCCGCGCTCATACACCCGTCCAAGGGCGGCAGGGCATCGTTCGCGTGTGCGACGGCAGGCCCGGTCAGCACGCCGGCCCTGATCGTGGCATCGGGCAGCGCCAGCGCATCGACCACCCGCTCGGCGAGCGCGGCCGGCAGGCTGAGCACGACGTTCTGTCCCACGCCGGTGCCGAACGAGCCCTGCCCGCTGTCGACCTGCTGCACAGTCGCATCGGCGAGCAGCACGAGCGGGCTGCAGGTCTTGCTGGACAACCAGACCTCGATCCGCCCGCCAGCTCTCAACTGTGGCGCGGCGGCAACTGCGAATGGCACGCTCACCGTGGTCAGCGCCGGTTCGGCATCGACCGCACTCACCGGCAGCAGTTCGCCGCGCGCCAGCGAACGGTTGGTCTGTTTGCCGATGACATCGGCAGAATTGCTCAGGTACACGGAACGGTCCGCAAGATGCACCTGGACCGTCGTTACATCCTCTTCCTGGACGGTGCTGCCAGCAGCGAGATCGCGGGTCAGCGCCAGCACCGGGTCGGTGTGCTTGGCCCCGGACACCAGCCGGGCGCCGAGCAGAACCGAGGCCAGCACCAGGGCCACGCCGAGCACCAACCGCAGATCGAACCAGCTCGGCGCCTTGATCCGGCGAGGTGCGGGCGAGGCGGAGGCCATGCATGACATCGTGCCCGAGTTGGCGCACTGTGGGAAGTTAGTCCGGATTGGGTTGTGGACAATCGGCCGAGCAAGTTCTCGACCTGTCAAAATGGCTGCTATGGC
>JBDTDN010000095.1:0-10852 GCA_039923055.1 Jatrophihabitantaceae bacterium | reverse complement strand
CGGCGGGTTCGGGCGACGCGATCGGGGGCGGGCGCGGTAGAAGCTGTCCCGGTCATCGGGGACAATGGGGTGGTGAGACTGCCAGCGACGAATGCGCGGAGTGATCGATGACGGCACCCCTGCGGCTGATGGCCGTGCATGCCCATCCCGATGACGAGTCGAGCAAGGGCGCGGCGACGATGGCTCGTTACGTCGATGAGGGCGTCGCGGTCCTGGTTGTGACGTGTACCGGCGGCGAGCGTGGCAGCATCCTGAACCCGGCGCTGCAGAACCGCCCGGAGATCGAGGCGAATATCTCCGACATTCGGCGGCGCGAGATGGAGCACGCGCGGCAGATCCTCGGTGTCGACCAGCACTGGTTGGGTTTCGTGGACTCCGGCCTGCCCGAGGGAGATCCACCGCCGCCGCTGCCCGATGACTGCTTTGCCTCAGTCGAACTGGACGAGGGTGTCCAACGCTTGGTTGCCGAGATCCGCCAATTCCGTCCGCAGGTCATCACCACCTACGACGAGAACGGCGGCTACCCGCACCCGGACCACATCCGGTGCCACGAGGTCAGCGTCGGTGCGTTCGAGGCTGCGGCCGATCCGGATTACCACCCCGAGCTGGGCGACTCGTGGCAGGCGCTGAAGCTCTACTACGACGTCGGCTTCAGCCCGGCACGGTTCGACGCGCTGCATGAGGCGCTGCTGGCCCGTGGGATCGAGTCGCCGTTCGAGGAGCGGCGCAAGCGGTTCCGCGATATGGCCGACAAGTTCCGACTGCCGAACATCACCACGCGCGTGAACGTCGCGGACTGGTTCGACCGGCGCGACCAGGCGCTGCTGGCCCACGCGACCCAGGTCGACCCGAAAGGCTGGTTCTTCGCGGTGCCGTTGGACATCCAGCGCGAGACGTGGCCCACCGAGGAGTTCGAGCTCGCCCGGTCACTGGTCGAGTCGGCGCTGCCCGAGGACGACCTGTTCGCCGGCGTCAGAGAGTCGGTGGTGGCGCCATGATTTCGGCAAGCACGTGTACGGGGGAGTGCCTGAAGTCCGGCCCATGGGGGCTGGCCATCGTGCTGCTGCTCTGCGTGGCCTGCTACTTCCTGTTCAGGTCGATGTCCCGGCACCTGAAGAGGGTTCGCGAGGAGTTCCCGTCCGACCCGCCTGCGGCTGCGACACCGAAGACGGTTGTCGCCGACGGGATCAATCCTGCGACGATCAAGCCGACGACGACGGAGTCATCCGTGAATGAGCCATCGGTGAAAGAGTTCACGGGCGGTGAGCCGACGTCGCTGACCAAGTCCGCGACGGACGACGTGAGTCACCCCCCGGCATAGCGCCCTGCCATCGACCTCGCGCTCGCGGCGACCAGTTGGCGCAGTTCGACGGGCTCGAGCACCTCGACGTCGTCGCCGAGTTGCATCAGGAGCAGGTCGCCGGTGCGCTCGGCGGTCGTTCCGGGACGTTTTCCCTTGCAGTGAAAGGCGAACATCGCGATGGCGTGGCGGCCACGGACGTCGAGGTGGTGGCCGGGTCGGGGACCGGCGAGCTGGCCGGACTGCGGGGCTCGGGTCACTACGCTGCCGACGCGATGACCTACACGATGGTGCTCGACTACGACTACGACTACGACTTCGGATGACGATCCGAGATCGAGTGGCAGAGTTGTGCGCATGAGGTCGGTCAGCGTCTCGCGGTCCCGTGTACTCGGGTACCGCTTCGCCGCGCAGCAGTTGGACCGTTCGGCGTCGGCGGTAAGTGAACTGGCAGTGCTGGACATCGGTGTGCAGGATTCCGGTGCCGATGCGGCGCGGCTGGCCTTCGACGGACGGCTGGGTTCGACGCCACCGACCGGCGGGATCGGTCCGGGGGAGCCGTTGGCACTGGTCTGGTCGCTGCGGGGCGCACCGCACGTGCATCGTCGGGGCGATCTCGATCGGTTCGCCAGCGCGTTGTATCCGCTGTCCGAGGCCGATGCGGCTGGGCGGTTGAACGAGACGGGTCCGAGCATCGCCCGAGCGGGCATCACGGCCATGGAGCAGTACGCGATCGCGGTGCGCGCGATGAAGGCGGTCGTGCGAGCGCCGATGGGCAAGGGTGCGGCGAGCGCGGCGGTCACCCAACGGATCCCGGAGGTGATGTGGCGCGATTGTCGCCCTTGCCAGGCAAGACATATCTCCGATTCGGCGATGCGACCGGCCGCGCTGGCCGCGGGTCTTGAATTCGAGCCGGGAACGTCCCCGCCGGTGCTCGTGCCGCGCCTGCGCCCGCGGGTTCCGACGAGTGTCGACGTGGCCGCGCTACAGCGGCTGGTTCTCGCGTATCTGACACTGCTGGGTCCGGCCGCGCAGGCGGACGTCGCCGGCTACGTCGATGCACGGCGAGCCGACATCGCCGCGATCTGGCCAGACGCTCTCGTCGAGGTGAGGGTCGAGGGACGCAGCGGCTGGCTGCCGGCCGATCGGGTGGATGCCATGCGCGATGCGGAGGTCCCAGAGTCCGTCCGGCTGCTCGGCGCGTTCGATCCGTGGCTACAGGCGCGCGATCGCTGGCTGATCGCGCCTGAGGAATCGGTGCACAAGCTGTTGTGGCCGGTGCTCGGTCGGCCAGGCGTGGTACTGGTGAACGGCGAGATCCTCGGAGTGTGGCGCCCGAAGGCGAGCGGTCGGAAGTTGGCGTTGAACGTTTCAGCGTTCGCTCCGCTGCCGCCGCACGTGTGGACGGCGATCGAGGCGGAGGCAGAGCGGGTTGCCGATGTGCGTTGCGCCGCGTCGGTCGTGGTCAAACGCGTCGAGTAGTCCGGCTCTATTGGTGATCGACAGAGCTAAAACGCCGATCCTGCTCTGTTGACCACCCAGGTTGACTGCGGGAAAGGTGCACGTCAGCCGGGCGGGCCGGAACCGGCCTTGCCATAAGCGCGGGTGACGGTGGCGATCCGGACGCGGTAGTCCGTGTACCACCGTTCGCGGCCGCGCCGTTGGGCGACCAGATGTGCGGCCACTTGCTTCCAGGCGCGAGCAGCATCCTCGTCTCGCCAGTAGGAGACGGTGATCCCTAGGCCGTCGCGCGCGGATTCGATGCCGAGATAACCGGGCTGCTCAGCCGCGAGCGTCTGCATCGTTACGGACATCGCGTCGTATCCATCGTCCCCGTCGGCCCGCGCCGAGGTGAATATGACGGCGACGTAGGGCGGTTGCGGAGTGCTCGCGAAGGTGTCGGCGTCCATCTGTGCAGCGTGCCAGAGCGGTTCCGCTGCTCGCATCAGCATTTGTCGTGCATCAACGCCGCTAGCGGGACTGTCGCGTAACAGCTTGCGTTCAGTCCAACGGCGGACGGGCGCGGCGCGCCTTCAACTGACCGCGTTGCTTCTTCGCATCCAGCCTGCGCTGCTTGGCGGCACGCGAGGGCCTGGTCGCCCGACGCGTGGGCGGTGGGGGCGCGAGTGCATCGCGCACCAGCATGGTCATACGCGCGCGGGCGGCGGTCCGATTCTGCAGTTGCGACCGGTGCTCGGAGGCAACCAGGACCAGCGCTCCGTCGGTGATCCGGGACGCGAGCCGTTCCAACAGCCGGGCGCGCTGCACGTCGGTCAGCGACGCAGAAACCGCGATATCCCAGCGCAGCTCGACCCGGCTGTCGGTGGTATTGACGCCCTGCCCGCCAGGTCCGGACGAGCGGCTGAACCGCTCGATCAACTCGGCGTCCGGGATCACCAGCCCGTAAGGCAATCCCTGTCCGGCCGACAGCACCAGATCAGACATGATCTCGGTCGAAGCATCGGTTAGCCGCTACAACGCCCGAGATCATCACGGCAAAACGGCGCGTCACGGCGCAGCGGGGGTGCCCTGCGCCTCGCGCATCCAGGCGGTGATCTCGGCCGGATCGCGGGGGAGCGCTGCAGACAGGTTCAACGGCTCGCTGTCGGTGACCACGATGTCGTCCTCGATCCGGACGGCCAGCCCGCGCAGTTCGGCCGGCACGGTGCGGTCGTTGACCTGGAAGTACAGGCCCGGCTCGACGGTCAGCACGTGACCGGCGGCGAGCGTGCCCTCGCGGTAGTTCTCCTCCCGGGCCAGGGAGCAGTCGTGGACGTCGATGCCGAGCATGTGCGACGTGCCGTGCAAGGTGTACCTGCGGTGCAGGCCGGCGCCCGGTCGCTCGATGTCAGCATCGCAGGACACGTCGGCGGTGACGGGCAGGATTCCCCAGCTGTGCAGGTGATCGGCCAGCACCCACATCGCTGCCCGGTGCGCGGCCAGGAAGTCGGCGCCAGGCTTCACCTCGGCAATTCCGGCGGCCTGTGCTTCCTGCACCGCCCGGTACACGCGCAGCTGATCGGGTGTCCAGTCGCCGGTGACGGGCATCGTGCGGGTGACGTCCGCGGTGTACAGCTCGTCGCTCTCCACCCCCATGTCTGCCAGCAGCAACTGCCCGGCAGCGATTGCGCCGTTGTTGCGCCACCAGTGCAGCGTCGTGCCGTGGGCGGACGCCCCGACGATCGAGCCGTAGCCGACCTCGTTGCCCTCCAGCCGCGCCCGCCGCCAGAACGTCCCCTCCAGCCAACGCTCACCCCGCAGGTCCGGGCGGTCGAGGACGTTCGGCAGCTCACGGGCGACGTCGGCGAACCCACGCGCGGTGACGTCGCAGGCGTACTGCAGCCGGCCCAGCTCCCACTCGTCCTTGACCAGCCGCAGTTCGTCCAACGCGCGGGCGAGCTCCTCGTCCTTGCCATTCGGCAGCAGCGCGTCGACGGTCGGGTCGAAGCCGCTGAGTACTGCGGCCTCCCCGCCGCGGTAGGCGGCCAGGTCCGCCTCGAGTGCGGCGAGTGGACGGGTGCGTAGCGCGAGCGCGTCGGCGGTGTCGGTCAGATTCGGGACGTTGCCGACCCAGACCGCGCCGTACATGCGGTTGGTGAAGTACGCGACCTCGCCGGGCTGGGCGTACTCGCGGACGTACAAGGTCGTCTCGTGGGTGGCTCCGGTCGGGGCCATTACCAGGACGGCATCGGCTGCGGTCTCGCCGGTCAGCCAGGTGAACGAGCTCGCTGCCCGGAAGCCGTACTCGGTGTCGTTGGCACGCGTCCGCAGGCTTCCGGCGGGAACCACGACAAGACGGCCGCTGAACTGGGACGACAGCGCCGCCCGGCGCTTGGCCGCGTACGGGCCGCCGTCCGGACGGGCCGGGTGCGGCATTGGCGGGGCCGGGTCCCAGTCGGCCGAGATGGCTGCCCGCAGATGATCGGGCATCGGGATGTCGTGCGAGGACGTCTGGCTCGGCCCAGGTGCATCTTCGGCAGTATTCGGGGTGTCGTTCGCGCTCATAACCCGAGTCTAGGTCCGATTCTGGTTAGCCTTTGAGGCATGGACCCCGATTTCGCGCAGACGCCGCCCGACAGTCCCGCGCCGACCCCGGAAGGCGCGACCTCTGCGAAGTGGTATCGCGGCCGTCCCGGGCTGATCGTCCTCACCGCCTTCATCACCGAACTGGTGTTGATCGGCGGCAGCGCGAACCAGGGCGTGGCGAAGTCGCTGCAGAACTTCGCCGACGATCGCGTCCGGACGATGCCCGACTACACGGCCGGTGCGATCCAGTCCGCGCTGACGTTCCAATGGCGATTCGCTCCTGCGAACGGGCAGTCGACGCATGCATGGGCTGCCCAGCTCGCTGCGATCGCCACACTGTTCGTGCTCACTGCTCTGTTCGGTTGGGCCGTCAGTCGTGGCTCGGTCACGCTCGGACGGGTCTGGATAGGCATGGGCGCAGTGGTCGCGGCCAGTACACCGGTCGCGATCATGGTCCGCAACCTGCTCGTGCAGCCGTCCTCACCCGGCCCATTGCAATCCCGATTCGGTCAATCCGTGTACGGGTACGCCGAGTTCGGCCCGGTGATCGTGGAGGGTCTCATCCTCGGGCTGGTCGTCGGATTCTTCGCCGCCCTGCTCGCGGTGATCACTCGTACGCGGCTCAACGTCGTGGTCCTTCCCGAGCCGCGCGTGAACGGCGATGATCTGGGTGAGGAGAGCGACCAGATTCCGGACAACGCGTACGGCGTGCCGACGCCCGGGTACAGTCCGCCGCCGTGGCAGCAGTACGACGCTCCGGCACCGTGGCCGCCCGCGGCGGTCACACCACAGTCGACGCCGAGTTCGGGACCGATGGGAACGACGGCACTGCCGGTTCCGGTCCCCACGCCGCCGTGGCGCCCGCCTGTGACGCCGGAGACTCATAACGAGGGGCACACCGAAGTCATCCCCGCCTATGCGTCGAGTGCTCCGGCAGAACCCGCCGCTGCGGACCGGGCTGTCGCACCGGCATCGCCGTCGTCGTCGCCGCCTCCGTCGGCAGAGCCCCGGCCAGATGCACCTGGCGGAACTTCACCGTCCGACCACACTCAGCAGATACCGGTCGTGCCGCACGATGCGCAGAGCCAGCAGCGTCCGGTCCCGGCGCCGCAGCCCGTCGAGCAGCAGTCCCGGCCGGTGAGTGGCCATTCGCCGGAGCCGTTGGCCGATCCGGGGCCGGACCCGGATCTGGATTTCGACGAGGACCGACCGACGGACCGACCGACGGACCGACCGACGGACTGAGCGGACGGGCTCAGCCGCCGAACTCGAGTTCGGGCTCCAGCCCCTTGCGGCCGGCCAGCCAGAGCCCGATCGCCACGGACGTGCCGCGGACGGTGATCCCACGCCCAAGTGGGCGGCCACCCACCGTCGTCGGCTCGACCCGATAGCGCAGTAGGTTGCGCTTGGTGCCGGTGGACAAGATCACGCCTTCGCGGAAGATCGCGCCGGCCGCGATGGGGGAAACGTCGGCGGTACGCCGAAGTCCACGCAGCACGTCCTGGTGGTGGACGCAGACGTCGCCGATCAGGAACCGCGCGGCGATGCGGTCTCCCGGTTTTGGCATCGCGGCCCAGGTGCGGCCTTTGACCGTCAGATCCGCACGGCTGAGCGATCGGGCCCGGACAACCGAGGCGTTGTTGACTGCGTTGATCCTCAGTCCGCCGCGGACGTAGGCCATCACGTCTTCGGTATTGACCAGGTGGGCCAGCACATCGCGTGGTGACCAACCTGCGCAGAGCGTCGGTCCGCTCTCGAACTCGGTATCGGTGAGTCCGTCGATCGTGTCCAGGAATCGGCTGCGTTCGTTGATGAGTGCTGGGATGCCGAGGACGTTCACGACGCGATCACCTCGAACGTCAGTCCAGCCTTCTGCAACCGCTCGATCAGGGCATCGCCCATCGCTGCGGCCGTCGTGACCTGCCCGGCGGTGGCGGGAAGCTCGTCGAAGGCCAGGCTCAGCGCGGACTCGGCCAGCATCTTCGCCGTCTCGTCATAGCCGGGGTCACCGCCGGAGACGCGCGTGATGACCTTCGCGCCGCCGCCCTCCCCGATGAAGGTGACAGTGAACCAACTGCGGGCGCGCTTGGCCTCGGACGGGCCGTCGCCGGGTTTGATCCGACGCAGCAATGCTGCTCGGGCCGGCGGAATCTGAGCCAGGCCGAATAGTGTGCCCATTCCGGCGACACCTACCGCGACCGTCCACAGATGCGGGATCGACGCGAAGTGCGAGTAGTGGAAGTCCGGCCCGTACCGCGGCAGGGCACGGGCGGACCGGACGACGATCTGTGGATCGATCGTCGGCAGCGGCACGGCCCAGCCGCCGGATGCCGAGTCGTGGTGCGGCTTGCCGACGACGACCTTTGCCCGTCTCTGCTGTGCCGGTTCCTCGGCCTGTTCGACCGCACGGCGTTGGCGCGCGAGCGCGATGCTGCCGCGCATCCGGGAGAACGCGGTGATCGCGGAGTGGAACGTGCCGCCGGAGAAGGCGGCTGACGCCTGGACGTAGCCGCTCACAGTCAACGCCACGTCCTGCGGGAGTTGCTGCACGGTGAAGTACGCGCCCAGGTCGTGCGGGATCGAGTCGAAGCCACACGAGTGGATCAGCCGGGCACCGGTCTGGATTGCGCGGGCGTGATGGCGCAGGTACATCGAGTCGACGAACTCCGGCTCGCCGGTGAGGTCGACATAGTCGGTACCCGCCTCCGCGCATGCCTCGACCAGCGGTTCGCCATAGTGGATGTACGGGCCGACCGTGGTGATAACGACCTTGGTGCTCTCGGCGATGGCTCGCAGTGACGCGGGATCGGTCGCGTCGGCGGTCAGTAGCGGCAGGTCGGCCAGTGCCGGATCGATCTCGCTGAGCGCGCTGCGGACCTGCTCGAGCTTGCCGAGGCTGCGGCCGGCCAGTGCCCAGTTGCAGTCGGCCGGGGCGTGGCGGGCAAGGTATTCGGCGGTCAGCCTGCCGGCGAATCCGGTGGCGCCGAACAGGATCAGGTCGTACGTACGGACGGTCATGGACGCGATCCTATCGGCCCTGTTGAATCGCAGCCAATAGTGTGCTCCGTGTGAAGCGATGGTTTAGCGATCATGGATAGCGGAAACGTTGGATAGATCGGATACAGATCGATCGTGCTTCCTCGATGAGGTCGCCGATCCTGAACAAGGAGACACCATGCGCATTGGCGCCAGCCTGTTCCTTATTGCCGTCGGAGCGATTCTGAAGTTCGCCGTCACCAAACAGGTGAGCGGCGTCAACATCGGTGTCATCGGTGTGATCTTGATCGTCGTCGGTGCCGTTGGCCTTGTCATCTCGCTGATCTTGATGTCTACGCGTCGCCGTACCGACATCATCCAGCACGGACCTGCCGGGGCGAGGGGCACGACCTACATGACGCCAAACGACACGATTGACAACCGTCTGTAACCATTTCCGGACCGGCACGTCACACGGACGCGCCGGGGGTTACAGGCGAGGCTGGGACAGTGGAGTCACGAACCGTCTCGCCGCCGCTACCTCCCCCTACCTGCGCCAGCACGCCGCCAACCCGGTGGCCTGGTGGCCATGGTGGTCATGGTGCGAGCAGGCCTTCGCCCAGGCGCGTAGTCGTGAAGTTCCAATTCTTCGCCATGAACCGAGGTGGCTTGCGGAACGACCTTCCGCGATGCGGAGGGGCAAGCAACTTGGACTCATAGGGCGGCCGGCGGTGGAGGTGTCGCGCTGCCAGTCGCTGATGACAGCAGGTCGCCAGAACGTCGCGAGCCGGAAGGTAATACGACTTCCAGGGCGCGTGCGAGGGGAACGTGCACGCTGAGCAGCACGGCGACGAGTGCGGCTTCGGTAGAGCCAGGGCTCGCTCGTGGACCAGACTTGGCAGTCGCTGGCTGTGAGTTCGCCGCGGGCGAGTCTGCTGATCTGGCTGTCAGCGCGGTAGGTGGAGCGCAGCTCATCGGCGCGGTCCAGCCAGCGCATGGCCTCGGCCTCTACGGCAGCACCCGTCACTCGGTCACGCGCGGTTCCTGCAGGTCAGTGGACACCGGCCTTGTCCAATGCGCTCTGCAACGATTGCTCGTAGCCCTGGCTGGTGTAGCTGGCGCCGGAGACGCCGTCGATCTGCGCGCTCTGCACGCTGAGGGTCTGCTGCAGCAAGATCGGCGCAGCCTGGCTGTTGATCTGTACGGATCTGTCGTCGTCGCCCGTCAGTTGCGCGAACCTTACTCTGGTGATCATCGAACCCTGCACGGTGACCGTGACCTGAACAACGCCGTATTTAGTCTGTATTGCGCTGCCGGTCACGGTCTGAGTCGTAGCTGCGGGCCCCGTCGTCTGGGTGTGCGTTGAGGAGTCCGATGGTGCCGGCTGAGTCTGCGTCGGCGGCGGCCCGTCATCATTATTGCCGTCATCGCCGTCATCGCCGTCATCGCCGTGATCGCCGTGATCGTCATCGCGCTGCGTCACTGTCGGTGGGGCGCTGGTCGAGGCGTGCCGGCGGGCGCTGCTGGTGCTGGTACCGGCCCCGGGAAGTGCAGCCGAGGGCAGCGTATTCGGGCCACCTATTGCGGTGCCGTGCGACTTGAAGCTGAGCAGGGCGAACAGTCCGAGCACGGTTCCGGTGATCGCGAGCAGCACGCGTTTCACGAGTGACCGCCTGTCATGGTGTGAAGGATTCGTTGTGGATGTGTCCGCGGGGAACCCGGGCCTGCTGCATGCTGATACGGACAGCGGCCATCATCGGTTCTGGCCCGCACAAGAGCACGTCGTAGCGGGCCAGTCCGGGACCAGTCGTTGCAGTCGTTGGGCGGACAGGTGGTCGTTGACGCCATGTCAGGGCGGCCCGATCTGGTAGCGCACTGCGCGGCGGTGGCGTCGAGCTCGTCGCGCAGCACAACGTCGCCCGTGCCGGCCAGCAGCAGCACCTTCCATTGCCGGCGCCGTCCTGCGGCGAACGCCCCGCCTGCGCCAGCCGGTCCGTCCCCGCCCCGCGATCCAGGACCGGTACCCGGGCCATCAGCGCGAGCACGACCACCACCACCACCACCACGGCATAGCCGGCCAGCAGTCCGGTGATCCACCCGCGGCGTTGGTCAGCCAGTCCCCAAGACCGTGCACGGTCGCGGTGTCCTGCCACCACAGCGCGATAACCGTCACCGCACCGGTGGCCATCACGCCCAACGCGGCGTTCGGGCCGGTCTGTGCCGGGGCATCACCGGGCAGTCGCTGATACTGCAGGCGAGGCGCGGTACCCACGGTCACGATCGGCCCTTTCACCTCGGCTAACTCGACGCTTCGAGCATGAACCGCCACCTTCTGGAACACCTCTCAACAGGGCTGTTGCCTGTTCGCCGAAGGCGCGCGGTTGCTACCTCGCCAGCGGTTTCAGCGAGCCCCAAATCCGCGACCGGCCGTCCACGTCTGACATCCCGCTCCCTGTCCTTGTGTCACAGACACACCCGCGAGCAGCACGCATCGTCGAACAGGGCAAACAATATTGGCCACTTGATCGCCCTGGCCCAAAATCGCGTCTA
>JBDTDN010000094.1:0-9643 GCA_039923055.1 Jatrophihabitantaceae bacterium | reverse complement strand
GGGCGATGCCCGACTGACCCGTACGTGGTCGCCGCGAATCTCGTTAGGAACGCTCGCCGAGTCGCTAACTCCAGTCGATCGCATCGAAGCGCCCGCGTAGGCGATCGCCCAGGCGCGGATCCAGGCCGCCAGCCCAGGATATCCGTCCGAGCAGGTGCGCGCGGAAATCGTCCACCGCCGGCGTGGTCCCGCGAACCTGCGTCCGCCAGCCATGCACAGCGCAGTTGTGCAGCAGCGCACACAGGTTGTCGCGGTCTCGCCGGGACAGCGTCGGATGGTCGTTGAGTACCGCGCCGAGCACCTGCTGGCGGCCGGCTGAGCCGAGCACGACCGTCTTCTGATCGTTCAGCCGCATGCCCTCGTCCACCACGATTTCAGCGACCAGTTCGACGAAGCGGCTGCGTTGCTTGCGTAGCAAGGGCCCGCCGCTGAACGTCAGGTCATCGACATAGCGCGTGTAGCGGGCGTCGAAGCGGGCAGCAAGTCCGGCGAGGCGACGATCCAGGCTGAACGCGACCAGGTTGGCCAGTGCCGGGCTCGTCGGAGCACCCTGCGGCAGATGCGGCACGGCCAGCCGGCGTCCGAGCCGGTGGTCCGCGTCGAGGTCCCCGGTGCGCGGCACTGCCCGCCACACCTCGCACGGGACGACGCTCGTCATTAGGCCGGTGATCGTGTGCGCTACCGGTTCGGGCAGCCCTGCCGTCCGCAGCACACCCCAGACCCGTGCGGCCGAGACGGACGCGAAGAACGCTTCGATATCGGCGCGGATCACCACGCTCGAATGGGCATGTGGCGTGACGGCGCTACGGACCGAACGACCTCGTACGCAGCCGTGGGCCGCATCGTGCAGGGGGATCGGTTCCAGAACCTGCCGCAGTAGGCGGCGCTGAATTTCCTTCAACCGTGGCTTCGGCGCGGCGATCACCCGGACGCCGTCGCGCTTGGGCAGCGTGCGCCAACGGTAGTGCCGCAGGGGCTCGGTGACGTGCCGTTCCAATGAACGCACGTCGGCGAACCAGGACAGCTCACCGATGTCGAGGTCCAGCAGTCGGGCCAACGCGCCGACGTCATCCAAGACGGCGACGGGCCATGGCCGCTGGACCGCGACGGTCGGGGTGGGCGTCCACTGCACGATTCGGGGCGGGCGGCGATGCTGCCAGGCCAACGCCCAGGCCGGCCGCGTCTGCAGGTAAGCCGTCAGCTCACGGGGTCGGTCGTACGGCGGGTCGCGGTAGGCGTCCAGTATCTGGACCATCAGCGCGGTGACCCACTTCGGTGCTGTGGTTCGGCCGAGCGCCGCAGCTACGCGCCCGGTCATCTCCTGCGTGGTCCACGGCCCAGCGAGCAGCGCGATCGCCACGCCGCGGGCGACATGATCGCGCTGCACGGTCACCGTGTACCTGGTCATGAGCGGCGGGACGCAGGTAGCCAACCTCTGCCGTGCGCGCCATGCGTTTCACGGCGTGAAATCGATGGCGTGCGACGCGATGGTCTGCGTCGAGTGATGACCCCGGGGTTGCCCCGGAGTGATCGGGAGGTCCCGACCGTCCTGCCTGCGTCCCACCGCATCCGTACACGGTAGCCGCCGTCGCGTCAGTTCGGCCCGTTCCGGCGGGAGGCGTCGTACAGACCGGCGGCGAAGCCCGTGACGCACCCCGAATTCCACTGCATCTGGTCGAAGCGGGTCTGTACGGCGGGCCAGTCGGCGTCGCACACGAGTTCCGCCGTCGGGTTGCTGCCTGCGCCGAAGGAGGACCCGCTGCTGTAACCGTCCTGGTAGCCGGCCTGGAACGACGGGCTGTCGTTGCCGGAACTGCCGGTGCTGCCGGAGCGGCCGAGTAGCACGACCGCGACCAGGGCCACGAGCGCGACCGCGTAAACAGCGGTGAAGAACCACTTCCGCCCGCTGGAGACGCCGTCCAGCAACTGGTCGCAACTAGTGCAAAAGCGCGCGTCCCCGTCCGGATTGGGCACGCCGCAGTGTGGGCATCTCATCGTGCCCTCGGGACGATCCATCGAGCAACGCTGCCGAAACCGTCATTGGGCTCCATCGTGAACGTCCCGCCACGGGCATCGGCACGCGCCCCTAGGTCGGCCAGACCGTGGCCGGTCGTCGGCTCGTCGTTCGGGCCGACGCCGTCGTCACGAACTTCGAAGCTGACGGCCTGGTCCGTGACGTCGAGGCGCACCTCGAACGTTCCGGCGTAGGAGTGTCGAACCACGTTGGCCAGTGCCTCGTCGATGCCGGTGAGCACCTCTGCGGTGAGAGCATCGTCCAATTCGTCGAGGGGGCCGTCGAAGCTCAACTGAGGTGTGCAGCCCAGCCGGGTGGCAGCGGCGATCGCCAAAGTGGTCACCTGACCGCGCAGATCTTCGGCGGCACCCTCCGGCCGCTGCAACTGCAGCACCGTCGTCCGCAATTCATCCACGACGGAGTTGAGGTCGGCGACTGTCTCGACGATGCGGCGCCGTGGGGCGGTTTCGGTGGTCAGGGCAGTCGCGGCATCCAGGCGCAGGCTGATCGCGGCGATGCGTTTGACCGCGACGTCGTTGAGTAGCTGTGCCAAGCGAGCACGCTCCTCGGCCGGGCTGGACGCGGTCATGCCGCCATCCTTGCCGACAGTCAGGATTCGCGCACCAATCGGTTCAGCTCGGCCGAAACCAACGCGCCGAGTTCGGCGACCACCTGACGGTTGCCGGCCAGATGCCAGCGGTGGCCGTATGCATCCAGCACTGCAGTTGCTCCGCCGGAGGCCTCTACCAGCGCGCGGCCGGGCAACCAGTCCCAGTCGGGTGCGTCCAGTTGCAGCCAGGCACCGAGCCGACCGGCGGCTACCGCCGCGAGTTCGATCGATCCCGACCCGAGCATGCGTACCGTCGCCGCCCCTTGGATCACGCGCAGCAGGGGCAGTCGGACGGCGTCCTCGGCCAGCCGTGGCGGGTGCAGGTACGTCGCCAGCGAAACCTCGGCCAGCGGGCGGTCGGCAAGCGGTTCAACGGCGGCGCCGTTGCAGGTGGTCAGATAGTCGGGACGGCCGAGCCACAACTCCTGTGTCGCTGCCTGATAGATCGCGCCGAGCAGCAGTTCGCCACCGACATCGGTCAGCGCTACGGCCGAACACCACAGCGGCAAGCCAGACAGGAAGTTGTACGTCCCGTCAACCGGGTCGATGAACCAGGTACGCGCGCCGGGATGACTCGCCCCCTCCTCGCCGATCAGGCCGTCGTCCGGACGTTCGGTGCGCAGGCGCTGCACGATGTGCGCCTCGGCAGCATGATCGGCCGCGGACACCACGTCGGTGATCGACGTCTTGTGCTCGGTGCTCAGTCCGCCGGCCAGCATGCGCGCGGCGAGCTCCCCTGCCTCCCGGACCAGTTCTGTCGCGAGTTCCACGTCATCAACCACACCGCCGAGCGTAGCCAGGCCGGATGAACAGCTGATACCGCTCAGGCGTAGTAGTCCAGGTGCTGCTGCCGGACGACGTTCTTCTGGATCTTGCCGGTCGACGTCTTGGGCAACTCGGCCACGAAAATCACCGCCTTGGGAGCCTTGAAGCCGGCGATGTGTTGCTTGGTCGCGGCGATGAGTTGGCTTTCGTCCAGAGTCTGCCCGGGCGCGACGGTGACGACCGCGGTGATCGCCTCGGTCCAGCGCGGGTGTGGCAACCCGACGACGACCACCTCCGCCACCCGCGGATCGGCCGCGTACACGGCCTTCTCGACCTCGATCGACGCGATGTTCTCCCCGCCGGACTTGATGACGTCCTTGTAGCGGTCGCTGAACCAGAGCATCCCGCCGCCGGCATCCGGTGGGCCTCCGGGATCGAGCCGGCCGACATCGCCGGAGTGGAACCAGCCGTGCGCGAAGGCCTCCGCGGTCGCGTCCGGATCCTTCAGGTAGCCGTTCAGCGCCTGCGGTCCGCGATAGACGATCTCACCCTCGGTCCCGCGCGGCAGCAGTTCGCCGTCCGGACCCATGATCGCGATCTGGACATTGACGACCTGTGTGCCGACCGCGCCGGAGTGGCTGAGCTGGTGCTCGGGCAGGAAGTACGTCGTCACCGGACTCATCTCGGTCTGCCCGAACGCGAGATAGAAGTCGCAGCCGAAGGTGTCCAGGCACTGCCGTAGCAGGGCGTCGGGCATGGGCGCCATCGCATAGGCCGCGTGCGTCAACTTGGAGAAATCGCGGCCGTGGATCGTCGGGTCCGCCAGCAATGCGCGGTACATCATCGGCAGCGCGAACATGCGGGTGATCTGCTGCTGTTCGATCAGATCCAGCAGGGCGCCGGGGTCGAAGCCGCGCATCAGGTGCACCGTCGCACCCATCATCACTGCGGGCGTCCCGAAGCCGTTCAGCTGCGCGGTGTGGAACAACGGCATGAGCGCGGCGATGCGCTCGCGATGGTTCAGCCCGGTCTCGGCCGCGACCATCAGTGACTCGAGGTAGATCGCGGTGTGGCTGCCGATCACGCCCTTCGGAAAGCTCGTCGTCCCGCTCGTGTACAGGTAGCTGATCGGATCGCGGTCCTCGACGAAAGCCTCCGGCTCGGTGTCGTCTCCGGTCTCCAGGTCCGCGAACGTCAACCACGTACGGTCCCGCAGCGATCGCTCGTGGACGGCGTCCGTGCCCGGTGCGACGATCAGCTCACGAACGGCCGCCACCTTTCCCACCGCCGGCGCGACGAGCGGCAACAGCTGCGCCTCGACCACGATTCCGCGAGCCTCGGAATGCTCCAACACGTAGCCGATCTCGTCCGGTCGCCAACCCAGGTTCATCGGTACGCAGACCACGCCGAGCTTGGCGCATGCATAGTAGGTGACCATGAACTCGCAGCTGTTTCCCGACGCCAGCGCGAGCACATCTCCACGCGAATACCCTTGTGCAGCAAGGGAGTTGGCCACCTGATTCACTCGCGAGTTGAGCTGCGTGTACGTCCAAGCGCGGTCACCGTCGATGACGGCAAGTTGGTCCGGCATCCGGCCGGCCGTCCGCGTCAGCGAATCGCCGACATTGACCCGCGTAATCAGGTTCGTCGCCAGTTCCAACTCCATGGAGGGACCCTACGGCCGCGCGCGTAGGGTCGAAAGGGTGAATATGTCCGCGCGCCCCCGCGTGGGGCACATCCAGTTCCTGAACTGTCTGCCGATCTACTGGGGGCTGGTTCGCTCCGGCGCGCTGCTGGACGTCGAACTCACCAAGGACACCCCCGACCACCTCAACGACATGCTCGTCGCTGGCTCGCTGGACATCGGTCCGATCTCGCTGGTGGAATACCTGCGGCATGCCGACGAATTGGTGCTGTTACCGGACGTCGCGGTCGGCTCCGACGGTCCGGTGCTGTCGGTCAACCTCGTCTCGCAGGTGCCACTGTCCGAGCTTGACGGTCGCCGCGTGGCGCTGGGCTCGACCTCCCGGACGTCCGTATTGCTGGCCCGGATGTGGCTCGAGCAGGTACACGGTGTCACCCCGGAGTACTTCATCTGCCCGCCGAACCTGACTGCGATGCTGCTCGAAGCCGATGCCGCGGTGCTGATCGGCGATACGGCGCTACGGGCGAACTACGAGGCGCCGCAACGGGGTCTGGACGTCTACGACCTCGGTCAGGTGTGGCGGGACTGGACCGGACTGCCGATGGTCTTCGCGGTCTGGGCTGCGCGGCGCGAGTATGCCGAATCCAATCCCGGCCTGGTCAAGGACGTCCACGCCGCGTTCGTCCGCAGCCGCGACGAGGCCCTGGAACACGTCGACGAGGTCGCCGAGCAGGCCGCCCGCTGGGAGCCGTTCGACGCACCGACGCTGGCAACGTACTTCCGGACGCTGGACTTCTCTCTCGGTGCCCGGCAGGTCGAGGGGCTGACCGAGTTTGCCCGACGTGCCGCCGCGGCCGGGGCAACGTTGACGCCGGTCGTCCCGCGCTTCGCCGATGTCTGAACCGGACGAAATCAGTCCGGATCTCGACCGCGAGATCGCCAGCTGGCTCGCCGCCAACGAAGCCGAGCCCACGCAGCAGACCGATCCGGTGCCTGATGTCGGGGAGTTCCGCCGGCTATCGCACGAACGCAATGCGCTGGCCCTGGCCCGGATGAACCCGGCGCTGATCCCGGCATCGGAGACCGAGAGTGAGATCGACGGACCCGGTGGCGCGCTACCGATCCGGGTGCTGCGTCCCGTCGGTGAGGGCCCGCGTCCGACCGTGGTCTACTTCCACGGCGGCGGCTGGACCGTCGGTGACATCGACACGCACCTCGGGCACGCCCGCCGGATCTGCACCCAGGCCGACGCGGTCGTGGTGTCCGTCGCGTACCGCCGGGCGCCCGAGGACCGGTTCCCTGCCGCGTTCGATGACGCCGTCACGGCGACGAACTGGGTCGGCTCGCAACTGGCCGAGCTCGGCGGTGACCCCAACGTGCTTGTGGTTGCGGGTGACAGCGTGGGCGGACAGCTTGCGGCGTCTGTGGCGATCGCGCGGCGGGATGCCGGGCAGCCGCTGTCGGCGCAATTGCTGCTGTACCCGGTGACCGATGCCGCCGGGCGCTACGCCGACGATCGGATCAACGCGACGTACTTCTCTCGCCGCTCGGCCGCGGAGGGGTACGGGCTCACGTTGCGCGACATGACCGAGTTCGCCAGCTTCTATGTCGATGATGCAGACTCCGCCGACTGGCGAGTTTCCCCTTTGCGCGCTCGTGATTTGACGGGCGTGGCGCCTGCGGTCGTCCATACCGCGACGCTGGACGTGCTGCGTACTGAGGGAAACTTCTATGCCCAGGCGATGGAGCGGGCCGGCGTGGCAGTGACCGCACGGGAATGGCCGACGCTGAACCACTCGTACTTCGGCCTAGGCGGTGTTTCGGCGGTGGCGGACAGCGCGGCCGCGCAGGCTGCCGAGGATCTGCGCGCGCTGCTGGCATCATCGAGGGCGTGACCGCTCAACTGCTCGCGCTGTACGACGAGCAGTTGCGTGGCGCCGCCGAAACGGCGGTCGGCGTCGAGTCGGACACCGACGGTCCGCTGATCCGGATCCACTACCCGCATCGGGGTTTCGTCTCCTACCGGAGCCTAGCCGGACTGGCCGGCGCTGAACTGGATGCCGTGATCGCGCGCCAGGTTTCGCACTTCGCCGAGCGGGGCGAGGTGTTCGAGTGGAAGACGCGTGGGCACGATCTGCCCGCCGATCTGCCCGACCGACTCATGGCCGCAGGATTCGTGCCTGAACAGGCGGAGACGGTGCTGGTCGGTGACGCCGCGGCGATGGCGGCCGAGCCGGTGCTGCCCGTCGGTGTACGGCTGGAACGGGCACTTTCGTTGCCGGATTTCCAGGCCATTGCCGCGATGGAATCGACGGTGTGGGGCGAGGACTGGGCGTGGCTGGCGGACGATCTGCAGTCCCGGACAGGCGCTGTCGGAACGGCCGAGGTGTTCGTCGCGCTTGCTGGTGCCGAGGTGGTCTCGGCGGCGTGGATCGTGTTCAAGCAAGGCACTGACTTCGCCGGGCTCTGGGGCGGGTCGACGGTGTCAGCCTGGCGCGGTCAGGGGATCTATCGTGCAATGGTCGCCCGCCGGGCGCAGCGCGCCGCCGAACGGGGAGTGCGCTACCTGCAGGTTGACGCGTCGACGGACAGTCGCCCCATCCTGGAACGCCTCGGCTTTGTCGCGATCACGACCACCACGCCGTACGTTTGGACGCCGCCGTACCCTTAACGAGTGACTTCCGCCGACATCTCGCACCTGCTCGCCCACGCTGCCGACGGTGGCCGAATCACGCCGGAGCAGGCGCTGCTGCTGTACACCGACGCACCGCTGCACGCGCTCGGCCAGGCCGCCGACGCGGTCCGTAAGCGGCGGTACGCGGGAGACGGCGTCAACATCGCGACGTACATCATCGACCGCAACATCAACTACACCAACGTCTGCACGACAGCCTGCAAGTTCTGCGCCTTCTACCGCGCACCGGGCCACGCCGAGGGCTGGACGCACGAACTGGACGAGATCCTGCGACGCTGCGGTGAGGCGGTCGAGCTCGGTGCCACCCAGATCATGTTGCAGGGCGGGCACTCGCCGGACTTGGGGATGGAGTGGTACGAGCAGACGTTCAGCGCAATCAAGGCCGCGTACCCGATGCTGACGTTGCACAGCCTCGGCGCCTCGGAGGTCGTCCACATCAGCAGGACGTCGGACCTCGACTACGCGACCGTGATCACCCGGCTTAAGGCCGCCGGGCTCGACTCCTTCGCCGGGGCGGGTGCCGAGATCCTCGTCGGCCGCCCCCGCACGGCGATCGCACCGCTCAAGGAGTCCGGCGAGACCTGGCTGCAGGTGATGGAGACGGCACACGGCCTCGGGCTGGAGTCGACCGCGACGTTCATGATGGGCACCGGCGAGACGAACGCCGAACGCATCGAGCACCTGCGAATGATCCGCGACGTGCAGGACCGCACCGGCGGCTTCCGCAGTTTCATCCCGTGGACGTACCAGCCGGAGAACAATCACCTCAAGGGTCGCACGCAGGCGACCAGCCTGGAATACCTGCGGATCATCGCCGTCGCCCGCTTGTTCTTCGACAACGTGAACCACCTGCAGGGCTCATGGCTGACGACCGGCAAGGACATCGGCCAACTGACGCTGCACTACGGCGCGGACGACCTGGGTTCGATCATGCTGGAGGAGAACGTCGTCTCGTCCGCGGGCGCACGCCACCGCAGCAATCGCACTGAGATCATCGAACTGATCCGCAGCGCCGGCCGCATCCCCGCCCAGCGCGACACGCTCTACAACCACATACTCGTGCACACCGACCCCGCGGACGACCCCGTCGACGAGCGCGTCCACTCGCACTTCAGCTCAACGGCGCTCACGCTCCTACCGGTCGCCGCAGCCAGCTGAGGTACGTAGAAATTCGGCTGCCGCTGTCGGCCAGCACGGCTAGCGTTGAGTGAGTGCCCACCCTGCCGGTCGCTGGCGTTCATCGCGTCCTACCGGACTCGTTTCATCGCGTCCTACCGGACGACGGACCGATGCGGGTACTGGCCATCGCCACCTTCCTGAACACGATCGGCACAGGGCTCTGGATCACCGGCAGCGTGCTGTTCTTCACCCGTTCGGTGGGGCTGTCCGCGGCGCAGGTCGGGCTCGGCATGTCCCTGGCCGGCCTGCTCAGCCTGGCTGTCGGGATGCCACTCGGCCACCTCGCCGATCGATTCGGGGCGCGCCGGGTCGTCGTCGTCCTGCTCGTCATCTGGGCCGTGGACACGGCCGCGTACGCGCTCGTCCACTCCTTCGTCGCGTTCGCGGTCGTGATCTGCATCGACACGATCGCCGGCGCAGGCTCGAGCGCGGCGCGGGGCGCGCTGATCGCCGGGCTGTTCCCGGGAGCCGAACGGGTCCGCGTACGCGCCTACCTACGCGCGGTGACGAACCTGGGCATCTCCTTGGGCGCCGTCGCTGCCGGGTTCGCGCTGCACGTGGACACCCGCACCGCGTATCTCGCGCTGGTCTTCGCGGACGTAGCGACGTTCGTCCTCTCCGCGGCCTGTTACCTGTTCATGCCGCGCCTGGCCGCGACGCACACTAAGGGGTCGGGTGATTCGCCGTGGCAGGCTGCCCGGGACCTGCCGTATGTCACCGTGACGGTGCTGAACG
>JBDTDN010000093.1:0-7760 GCA_039923055.1 Jatrophihabitantaceae bacterium | reverse complement strand
ACATCACCGGCGATCTGCTGGACCGCTCGATCCGGTACGCGATCGAACGCAAACGCGCGGAGCGGACCAGCCTGAAATTGCGTGCGTCGGAGTTCAACGCGGCTGAGAAGGCACGCCTGGAACGAGGCCTGCTCCCGACGCCGTTGCTGCACAGCGGGACGATCGAGTGCGCCACCTACTACCGGCCGGGACGCGATCTTGCGGTACTCGGCGGCGATTTCTATGACGTGGTGGAGACTGCCGACGGTTCGGTCCGTGCCGTTATCGGCGACGTGATGGGGCACGGACCTGACGAGGCGGCGATCGGTGTCCACCTGCGCGTGGCCTGGCGCACGCTGGTGCTGGCCGGAACGGCGGACGAGCAGATCCTGCGCACCCTCGCTGACCTGTTCGCGGCCGAGACCGGCGGCCAGTCCGGGTTCGTCACCGTCTGCGACCTCACGCTCGGACCGGCGCGAGCGGGAGCAGACCGTGTGGCGACGATCCGGATCGCTGGGCATCCGGCGCCGCTGCTCTGCGCCGGCGCGCGCACCGACTACCTGCAGGTCGCCGTCGGCCCACCGCTCGGCGTCGCGGTCCCGGCGGACGTCCGGCAGCGCTGGGCGGCTACCGGCGGATGGCCGCAGACGATGCTGACGGTCGCCGATGGGAGTTCGCTCATCCTCTACACCGACGGCCTGCTCGATGCCTATGCCGCCGACGCATCGAGTCGTTCGGGTTTGGGCCTGGATGAACTCGTCGCCGCCGTCGCCTACTGTGCTGCTGGCTCGAACGTCGTCTCCTCCTGGATCCCGACGCTGATGGACGGGGCGCCGAACCGATCGCTGGATGACACGGCCGTCGTGGTGATCACAGCCCGCGCAGCCGATCCGACGTGAACCCCGGCGCAGAGCAGCGGGTCGGTCATAGGCCTCCGCACGCAATCAGAGCACGCGCCCAGGGCTGGAGCCTGCGTCGGCGAGTGGGGTTCACCTTCGCCGCCGTTGCTGTGCTGTTCGCGATCTTGGCCACCACCGTCGTCATCTCACTGGTGAGTTTCGTCAACGCCGGCAACGACGTCGTCAGCCGATGGGAACCGGCCGCGACGGTCAGCCAGGACCTGTACGCCGACCTGCTGAACCAGGAGACCGGCGTCCGGGGCTATGTTCTCAGCGGTCGAATCGAATTCCTGGATCCCTACGCGCAAGCGATCATCCAGCAAACCGCGGACACGACCCGCCTGCACGAGTTGTTGGCCGGACACGCAGGCCTACTCGCGGACCTGCAGGCATTCGATGCCGCAGTGAGCACCTGGCATGACCAGACTGCGGCGCGGCTGATCGCGCTGGTGCAGGCGGGTGACCCGCTTGTTCGTGACCAGGTCGACAGCACCGCCGACATGGGTAGGTTCGACGCCGTCCGCCGTGCCGTCACGAACCTGATCGATCACGTCAACAGCGCCCGCAATGTCGCGGGAAGTCATCGTCGCCAGGCGGCTACCGCGTTGGTGATCGCCCTCGCCGTTACGGCGTTGCTCATCCTCGCCGGCGCGCTGCTCATCTGGCGCGGTCTGCACCGCTGGGTCCTGGGTCCGGTGGACAGGCTCGCCGGTCAGACGCGGGACGTCGCGGATGGGGACCTGCTCCGCGTCATCGCGCCCTACGGCCCGCCAGAATTCCTCGAACTGGGCAACGACGTGGAGACAATGCGATGCCGGATCACCGATGAACTGGAGAGCATCGAGCGGACCCGGCAAGAGCTGATCCGGTCCAATGATGATCTGGAACAGTTTGCATACGTCGCCTCGCACGATCTGTCCGAACCGCTGCGCAAGGTTGCGAACTTCTGCCAGCTTCTGGAACGTCAGTACGCTGACGAACTGGACGACAAGGCCAAGCAGTACATCGCCTTCGCAGTCGACGGCGCCAAGCGGATGCAGGCACTGATCACCGATCTGCTGTCACTGTCCCGGGTGGGTCGCCGCGCCGACGCATTCACCGACGTGGACACCGGGCAGGCATTGACGCGCGCCTTGGCGAACCTGGAGAGTCGGATCGCGGCATCAGGCGGCGGTGTCGGCCACAGCGATCTGCCTGTGGTCAAGGGCGATCAGAGTCTGCTGACCTCCCTTTTCGCGAACCTGGTCGGTAACGCCATCAAATATCGGGGCGAGGACCCGCCGCTGGTCGTTGTCACGGCCATCGGTGACAACGACACCTGGACGTTCACGGTCAAGGACAACGGCATCGGGATCGAGTCCCAGTACGCCGAACGGATCTTCGCGATTTTCCAACGCCTGCACGTGCGCGATGAATACGAAGGCACTGGTATTGGGCTGGCGATGTGCCGCAAGATCGTCGAATACCACGGTGGGCGGATCTGGCTCGACACAAGCGCCAGATCGGGTGCTACCTTCCGATTCACGCTTCCTAAGGACGGGCCCCTTGATCTCTGATTCGGCACAGGAACTCGGGGTCCTGCTGGTAGAGGACGACCCCGGCGACGTGATGATCGCCCGCGAAGCACTGCGCGCGGGACGGCTGTCGACCAAACTGGACGTGGTGAACGATGGCGTGCAGGCGATCGACTACCTGCGGCGAGTGGGGACCTACGTCGACAGTGAGCGTCCGGACCTGATCCTGCTGGACCTCAACCTGCCGCGGAAGTCGGGGCATGAGGTCCTCGCCGAACTCAAGGCCGATCCGGACCTGCGCCGGATACCGGTGGTGGTGCTGAGCACGTCGGCCGCTGAGGAGGACATCGCCAAGAGCTACGACCTGCACGCGAACGTGCATGTGGCCAAACCAGTTGATTTCGACGCCTTCACCGAAATCATCAAGCGTATCGACGACTTTTTCGGCACCGTGGCTGCCCGCCCGCCGGTCTGAAACTTGCTGGCCGAGGAGTGTTAGATGATCACCTCGATTGGGGAGGGATCAAGCATGAGCGGACAGACGAATCAGAAGTCGAGCGAGAGCACGCTGATTTCGGCGAGCGACACCGCGCGGATGGCTGCCGAGCAGAAGATGCATGACGAGTGGAATCGGCGCACGGTGCGGGTCGTGGCCAGTGCCGCTCGGGACGTAGACGACTGCCGCATGCTGCTGTCGATCCTCGGCCTGAGCGAGGACATCGCCCGAGCGGCGCGGACCCGGCAGCCCAATAGTTCGCCGAAGAAGTCGGCCCGCCCACGCGCGCACGCCGCCGCCTGACCCGAGTGTTGGCATGCTTGTGTGCGATCGTTCAGGGGTGTATCTGAGGCTTGGCTGTGCGGTGCGGGCCGTCGGGATTCCTGGTGTGCCACTTGTCGTACGCGTACAGGCGGCGAGCACATGAACACGCTGACCGGCTACCGGCACGAGGCCTTCCCCTACGTGGGCGATGAGGAGTTCGTCGTGATGGCGGCGCGGGTCCTCGGCGACGGGCTCGCGTGCGGTGAGCCGGGTGTGCTGGTTTCGACCGCTGACCGCCTGACCGGAGTCCATGACGCGCTCGGCTCGGCCGGTGATGGAGTGCGCTTCGTCGACACGAGCACCGAGGCCCGTCACCCGGCGCTGGTGCTGTCGGTCTTGCAGTCGTTCGTCCGGGACGCGAAGGGCACGCGGGTCCGCGGGCTGGGTGACGTCACTCGCCCGGACCGGACTCCGGCGATGTTGGCCGAGGCGCAGTTGCACGACCTGCTACTAAATACACCGGTCTGCGACGACTGGAATATGTGGCTCGGCTGTCCCTACGACTCGGCCAGCCTGACCGATGATGTCGTCGATTCGATGTTGGCCAGCCACCCCGCCCGCCACATCGACATGACGAACGCGCTTGCCGAGAAGTTCGGTGCCGAACTGCCGCTGCGCCCCGCGGACGCCGACAGGTTCGCGGTCGACGCCCGAGATCTGGCCGCGGTCCGTGCCGTCGTGCGGACAGCCGCGACGATGGCCGGCCTGGATGCCGAGCGCTCGGACGGTTTCGTCTATGCGGTCAACGAGGTCGTCACGAACAGCATCCGGCACGGTGAGGGGGCGGCTGAACTCGCGCTCTGGTCCGCCGACGGCTCGCTGGTGTGCGAGGTTCACGACGGTGGTCGGATGGGGGACGTCTTGGCCGGTCGGCTCGCTCCCTCGCTCGGACGAACCAGTGGCCGCGGTCTCTGGATGGTGAACCACCTGTGCGATTTGGTCCAGGTCCGCTCGCCGGAGTCGGGCACGTCCGTACGGATGTACATCGGTCCCTGAACCACAGCGGGTCTGATCGACCGCTGGGCCTACCGACTGTTGTCGGTCGGTGCCTTGTAACGTGCTGATACGTGGACGAGCCGGTGCTGCGCCGAACGGTGACGGTGGGCGGCTACCAACTCAGTTACCAGCTCGCAGGCCCTGCCGATGGTCCGGTTATCGTGCTGATCCACGGGCTGGCGTCCGACAGCGATACCTGGGATCGGGCGATCGTGCCGCTGGCCGAGCACGGGCTGCGCGTGCTGGCCGTCGACCTGCTCGGTCACGGCCATTCGGACAAACCGGCTGGCGAGTACCGGTTGGACGACTTCGCGGCCCAGTTGGATGAGCTGTTCACGTCCCTGAATTTGGGGCCGGCCACGCTGTGCGGGCATTCGCTCGGCGGCGCGATCGCGGTGCACTTCGCCTACCACTACCCGCAGCACGTCAGTCGGTTGGTCCTGGTCTCGGCCGGTGGGCTGGGCCGCGAGGTGCATCCGGCGTTGCGCGCGGCGGCGCTGCCCGTTGCGCCGCGCGTGCTGGGTTGGGCCATGCGTCCGGGGATGGGGCGGGTGTATGCCTCGCCACGGCTACATCGGGTACTGCACCTGACGCCAGACAATCTGGTGAATCTGCGCCGTGCCGGACGGGCGTTGCGTGATCCGGACGGCCGAGCGGCGTTCTTCGCCTCGCTGCGTGCGGTGATCGAACCTGCCGGGCAGCGTGGGTCGTTCATCGAGATGCAGTACCTCGCCGACCAGGTGCCGACGCTGCTGGTGTGGTCCGAGCAGGACGGCGTCATCCCCGTGGCGCATGCACGTGCCACCCATGCGCATCTGCCGGGCAGCACGCTCGTGGTCTTCCCGGGCAGCGGACACGAACCGCATCGGCGCCATGCCGCGGCGTTCGCTGACGCAGTTGCCAATTTTGTCTCAACATACGAGACATGAATCTTGGTAGATGAGATCCTGCGCTAGGCTCGCGGAATGGGCGACCGTGGGTGTGAAGCCAGCGACCGTCCACGTGGAACTGGCGACCACAGACGTGGAGCGGGCGACCATAAACGTTGGGTGATCCTCGCGGTGGGGACGGCTGCACAGACCTCGACGTGTTCGTTCCTGTACGGCATCGCCATGCTCGTCCCTGCATTGCGCTCAGATGATGGGCTGAGCCTATTCGGCGCGAGCGTCGTGCTGACCGCGCCGATGGCGGGACTGCTGCTGACCCTGATCGTGTGGGGCGCACTGGCGGACCGGCACGGCGAGCGGATCGTGATCGTCACCGGGGTGGGCGCGGCCGCGGTGTTTCTCGGCGGTGCGGCCGCGGCTCACGGCGTGGCGGCGTTGTCGGTCCTACTCGCCCTGGCTGGCGCGGCAGGTGCGTCGGTCAATGCAGCCAGCGGGCGCGTGGTCATGGGCTGGTTCGGCGTGCAGGAGCGCGGGCTGGCGATGGGGGTACGGCAGACCGCCCAGCCGCTCGGCGTAGCACTCGCAGCGCTCGCCCTGCCACCGCTGGCGCACGCGCATGGACCGCACCTGGCACTGTTGTTCCCTGCGGCGTTGTGCGGCCTGTCTGCGCTGGCCGTCTTCGTCTTCGTCGTGGACCCGCCGCGTTCGCCTCGTCCGGCGGGGACGCGCGCGCCACGCTCGCCTTACCGCGGCTCGTTCCACCTCGCCCGTGTACACCTGGCCAGTTCGCTGCTGGTCGTCCCGCAGTTCGCGGTCGCGACGTTCACCGTGATCTATCTGGTCGGTGAACGGCACTGGGACGCCACCGCGGCCGGCCGTCTCGTGTTCGGCTTCCAGGCGGCGGGTGCGGCCGGACGGGTGATCACCGGCGTCTGGTCGGACCGGGTGGCCAGCAGGCTGCGGCCGATGCGGCAACTCGCGGCGGCTAGCGCGGCGCTGATGCTCCTGCTCGCGCTGGGTGCGTACTGGCACTCGTGGCTGGTGATCGTGGCCTTCGGTCTCGGCGCGGTGATCACCGTTGCCGACAACGGGCTCGGCTATACGGCGGTGGCCGAACTCGCCGGAGCAGAGTGGTCCGGCCGGGCGCTCGGCATGCAGAACACCATGCAGAACATCTCGGCGGTTGCTACTGCCCCGGTGCTGGCCGCGATCATCGGCGAGAGCCGTTATGCCCTGGCGTTCGGCCTCGTGGCGATTTTCCCGCTGTTGGCCATCGGTGCCACGCCGGTGCGGGCCGAACAGCGCAGCGGGTGCGATACCTGATTCAGGTACCGCGCCCGCTGCGACAGTTGGCGGAGGATAAGGGATTTGAACCCTTGAGGGGTTTCCCCCAACCCGCGTTCCAGGCGAGCGCCATAGGCCACTAGGCGAATCCTCCGTGTATCAGGATACGGGCACAGGTGGCATGCTCCGCGCCACCCCTGTCGTAGACTCGGCGATCGACCCCCCGTGCGGCGCTCACCCTACGAACCTCCCCAGGGCCGGAAGGCAGCAAGGATAAGTAGGCTCTGGCGGGTGTGCGGGGGGTCCCTTCCGTCCACCGAGGGAGCGGACGTCATCGGCGGTCGTTAGGGTCGGGGGGTGGCGGGCAACTCGGGGACCAATCTGGCGCTATATCGCAAGTATCGATCGGCAACGTTCGCTGAGGTGATCGGTCAAGAACACGTCACCGATCCGTTGCGGCACGCGCTGACCAACGGCCGGATCAACCACGCCTATCTGTTCAGCGGGCCACGCGGCTGTGGCAAGACCTCAAGTGCGCGAATCCTCGCGCGCAGCCTGAACTGTGCACAGGGCCCCACCGCCGATCCCTGCGGTGTATGCGATTCGTGCATCGAGTTGGCTCCGAACGGCTCCGGATCGATCGACGTCATCGAGATCGACGCGGCCAGCCATGGCGGCGTCGAGGACGCGCGCGAACTGCGGGAGCGGGCATTCTTCGCACCGGTCCGCGACCGCTACAAGGTCTACATCATCGACGAAGCGCACATGGTTACCGCTGCGGGCTTCAACGCACTGCTCAAGCTCGTCGAGGAGCCACCGGACTTCCTGGTGTTCGTCTTCGCGACCACCGAGCCGGACAAGGTGCTGACCACGATCCGGTCGCGTACCCATCACTACCCGTTTCGCCTTATCCCACCGAACACGCTGCGCGCCCACCTCGAACGGATCTGCATGGCCGAGGGCATTGCGGTGGCACCCGCCGTGCTGCCCCTGGTGGTGCGCGCAGGGGGCGGTTCGGCCCGGGACGCGCTCTCGATCCTGGACCAGTTGCTGGCCGGCGCCGGCGCGGACGGCGTCACGTACGAGCGCGCCGTCGCGCTGCTCGGCGTGACCGATTCCGCCTTACTGGACAGCATGATCGACGCGCTCGCCGCCGGTGATGCGGCCGGTGTGTACGGGACGGTCGATCAGGTGGTGCAGGCCGGCCACGATCCGCGCCGGTTCGCCGCGGACCTACTCGACCGGTTCCGCGACCTGATCCTGCTCGACGCGGTGCCCGATGCGGCTGAGCGCGGACTGCTCGAGGCCGCGCCGGAACAGGCCGCAGTGATGGCCGACCAGGCCATCCGCCTTGGCGGCGCGACGGTGACGCGATACGCCG
>JBDTDN010000092.1:0-2885 GCA_039923055.1 Jatrophihabitantaceae bacterium | reverse complement strand
CGGCCCGCAGGTCAGCGCCGTCGCACCCGCCGACAACCTGGTCAACGAGGAACTCAACAGCACGCTCAACGGCCCCTATCCGGACAATGACGGCACCAGTTCTGCCGCCGCGTTCGTGTCGGGGTTCTTCGCGCTCTTGCGTTCCAGGTTTCCGCAGTGGCACGCCCGCCAGATCGTCAGCCGCGCTCTATATCACGACCACAACGGCCTCGGTGCTGGCCACGAGGGCGAGCGGATCAACGACAACCTCGACTACGGCGAAATCCTGCCCTACTACGCCCTCACTGAACCCACACCCGACGAGGCCAAGAACCCGAGTTCCTCCTCCTCGAACACCGGCACCATCATCGCCATCATCGCGGCCGCCGGAATCGTCCACGGCCTGCTGGCGCTGATGCTGCTTCGCAGGGGACGTGGGCCCAGCGCCTTCGGCCCGAGTGGACCAGGAAGCTACGGCGGCGGCCCCTCCGGCGGCGGTAACCGCGCTGAGGGCCCGCGCCACCGGAGTGGCTCGCTCCTTGTCCACAGGCTGGCGTGTCGCCCACAGATCTGATTCGCCCGATGCGTGTGCAGCACCGGTCCGTTTGGCTGATCGGCATGAACCTATTCAAGAGATTCGCCCAACGGGCAAAGGCAATCCGGACGAACATCGAACTTGGCATGACGACGGCTGAGTACGCGGTGGGAACAATCGCCGCAGTCGCGTTCGCGGTCGTGCTCTACAAGATCGTGCGAAGCCCGGCTGTGTCATCGGCGCTCAGTTCGATCGTCACCAGCGCACTGCATGCGATCTAGCCGCGCCAGCAGGGTGGGCCGCACCAGCCGGGTAAGCGGAGGCGACGGCGGCATGGTCACGGCCGAGTTGGCGGCCTGCCTGCCGGTGCTGGTCCTCGTGCTGGCCGTCGCGCTCAGCGCGGTGTCGGTCACGGGCGCGCGGGTCCGCGTGCAGGACGCGGCACGGGAGGCTGCTCGAGCCAGCGCGCGCGGCGATACGACTGCAGCCGTCGATCTTGCCCAGGGCGCTGCTCCGGGCGTACGGGTGTCGGTCACGACAACTGGCGACCAAGTCGTTGCGGTCGCGACGATGCAGGAGCACCTGCTGGCCAGTTGGCTGCCGAGCGTCACGATCACCGAACGGGCCGTCGCCGCGGTCGAACCGTCCAGTGCGTCCCCATGACCGGCCACCACCGTGGGGACCACGCGGTCGGCGATCGTGGGTCCGCGACGATCTGGGTGTGCGCCTGCGCTGCTCTGTTGATGGTGCTGTCATATGCGCACGTCGTGCGGGCCGAGGCCGTGTTGGGCAGACATCGCGCGGAGTCCGCTGCCGACCTGGCCGCGCTCGCGGCGGCCGGCCAGATCGGCGTCAGTGCCGACCCCTGCGCTGCAGCCGCCCGGATCGCGGCGGCGAACTCCGCAACGCTGAACGAATGCCGGCCGAGCCTCGCCGCCGATGGCCGGGTCGGCGCCGTGCGCGTGCGGATCGCGCTGTCCGTCCACCTGCCGATCCTTGGCGAACGCACTGTCTTCGCAAGCGCCCGTGCCGGACGCGGCGTGCCGCCGTGACGCCAGCGTTGTCGAGTCCGCCGAGTCGACTCGCCGCGTGGAAACGACTGGCCGAGGCGGCGCCAGCCTGAACGTGGCCCGCGCATCGACTCCTCACGACCGACCTGGCATGCTGGCCTGGCGGTCCCTGTGCCGACAAGACCTGCTTAGCCCGTGGTGCGTGGTCGATGAGGAGGAGGTGGACGGTGGACCTGACGATTGCAGAGCGGATCGAGGCCGGGCACACCGTCATCGCTGTCAGCGGTGAGGTCGACCTGCACTCCGCGCCGCAACTGCGTGACCGGCTGAACGCCGCGCTGGCTGAACGCGGAGCCGCCGTCGTCCTGGACCTGAGCGAGGTGGGTTTCCTGGACTCGACGGGACTGGGCGTCCTTGTTGCCGCGCGTGCGGCGGCCAATGACGGTGGCGGGGCCATCCCCCTCGTCTGCACCCAGGACCGCATTCTCAAGCTCTTCACGATCACCGGCCTGGACGACGTCTTCGACGTCCACCCGAGTGTCGCGGACGCGCTCGCCGGCCTGCCGGACTGATCGCGGCCGGGCACCGAACGACCTGCCTGGCTCGCTCGGCGTGACCCCAATCACCAACACACCAGCCGCTCCCAGTTATAATCCGCGGGTCAGCGCTCCGGACGGCATAGCCGCCTTGGCAAGCGCCCCTTCCGTCGCCGAGCCGCACACCGCGGCCGGCGATTTATAGAGTTCCTAAGGGGAGTTGTATGGCTTCGCACGACCTCATAGCCGCACCGGTGGGTATCTCCAGCGGTGAAAAGGGAGCGGTTGTGGTGATCGGCTTGATCGCCATCGCCGCTCTGGTCTTCGCCTTCGCGCTGGTGAAGGAGGTGCTCAAGGCAGATCAGGGCACCCCGAAGATGCAGGAGATCGCCAAGGCGGTTCAGGAGGGCGCCAAGGCGTACCTGAGCCGTCAGTTCCGCACCCTTGCGGTCTTCTCCGTGATCGTCTTCATCCTGCTGCTGATCCTGCCGGTCAACCACGGCGGCTTCTCCGTGCAGTTCGGCCGCGCGCTGTTCTTCGTGGTCGGTGCCTGCTTCTCCGCTGCCGTCGGTTACATCGGCATGACGCTGGCGACCCAGGCGAACGTGCGCGTCGCTGCCGCGGCCCGCGGAGGCGGCCGTGAGCGCGGCTTCCACGTCGCCTTTCGCACCGGTGGCATCGTTGGCATGCTCACCGTCGGCCTCGGCCTGCTCGGCGCCTCTGTCGTGCTGCTGGCCTACAACGGCAACGCCCCGACAGTGCTGGAAGGCTTCGGCTTCGGTGGTGCACTGCTCGCGATGTTCATGCGTGTCGGTGGCGGCATTT
>JBDTDN010000091.1:0-4048 GCA_039923055.1 Jatrophihabitantaceae bacterium | reverse complement strand
CGTGTGCGCGGAGTCGACGGGCTGCGGGTCGCCGATGCCTCGGCGCTGCCGGTGATCCCGCACGCCAATACCAACGCGCCGTCGATCCTGATGGGGGAGCGCTGCGCAGCGTTCATCCGCGCCGGCGAATAAGAGTTCGCGTCAGAAGATCGGCCCGCCGCCGAAGGCCTCGCGGTGTGATGGCGGCTGTCGGCCGTCGTCCTCGGTGATGCCGTAGTGCACCGCTTCCTCGGCCGAGATGACGGTGGACCCTGATCGGTCGTGGACGTCCGGATCGTCAGCGAGCGCGGCGATGACTCGGCCGATGAACTCGGGGGACTCGCCGTCGGCGATGGGGAAGCCGTCGATCTTGTCGATGCCGGAGGCGAGGATTGCCGGGGTACGGACGAGCCCGGGCCACAGCGACAGGACGGTCACGTCGCGGCCGGCCAGTTCGACCGCCATGTCGCTGGTCATCTTGTCCAGTCCAGCCTTGGACATCCCGTACAGCACCGAGTGCAGATGCGCGCGAGTCCCGAACGAGGAGATGTTGACGATCAGTCCACTGTGCTGCTCGACCATGAGCCGGCATGCGGCGACGCTGGCGACATAGTGGGCACGTAGCCCGACACCGATCAGCGCGTCCCAGTCGTCGATCGGCCTTTCCCAGAACGGATCGCTGAAGCCGCGGTAACCGTCCGGCGGTCCGGACCACGCGTTGTTGACGAGCAGGTCCAGCCGCCCCCGGTTACCGGCGATTTCGTCGAAGACCCGCTCGGTGTCCCCGTCGTCGCGGTGGTCGCAGGTGAGAGCGATGCCCGCGCCGCCGGCGTCGGTGACGAGCGAAACGGTCTTGGCCAACCCGGTGCCCTCGCGGATAGGGCCACGGCCGGTGATGTATACCGTCCAGCCAGCAGCGCCGAGCGCGACGGCGATACCGCGGCCCAGCCCGCGGCTGCCGCCGGTCACCAGCGCGACGCGTCGTCGGCCGTCACTCGCGCCGGCCAACAGGCTCAACCCTGCAGGATCAGCGCGGCCGCACGTTCGCCGATCATCATCGATGCGGCGTTCGTATTGCCACCGACGATGCTTGGCATGATCGATGCATCGGCCACCCGCAGGCCTTCCACGCCCCGCACCCGCAACTGCGGATCGACCACGGCCCGTTCGTCCACGCCCATCCGGCACGTACCGACCGGGTGGTACACGGTGGTGGCGCGGTTCAGGACTTCCTTGGCCAGGTCCGCGCTCGTCGGGTACTGCGGACCGGGGGAGATCTCGACCTTGACGCCGCCGGCGATGGCCTTGTTCGCCATCGTCTCGCGGATCATCTCCATGCCGGAGACCAGGACGTCGATGTCGGTCTGTTCGTCCAGGTAGTTCGGGTCGATCGCCGGCGCCGCAGTGGGGTCGGCCGAGGTGAGACGGAACGTCCCGCGGCTCTTGGGGTAGATCAGAGTGGACATGATCGTCAGCGACTGGCGCGGGTCGGGCATGTGTCGGACGGTGGTGTCGTCCTGGTTCGGCGAGGGGTAGCTCCACGGCAGCACGTGGATCTGCAGGTCGGGGATCGCGGTGGCCAGTGGGCTGCGGGCGAAGGCGACGACCTCGAAGACGCTGCGCGCTAGCCAGGTGCTGTTCTTGCGCAGGTTTTCCTTGACGAAGGCCCGCGCGAAGTAGCTGGCGGCCGGCTTGCGGATCGCGGTCGGCATGGCGAAGGACATCGGCACGAACAGGTGGTCGTGCAGGTTGTCACCCACCGGCAGGTCGGCGACGACGTCGATCCCGAACGCCCGCACGTGGTCGGCCGGGCCGACGCCAGAGAGCATCAGCAATTGTGGGGAGCCGTAGACGCCCGCGCTGACGATGACCTCGCGGGCGGCGCGGATCGTCTCGCGTCCGGTCTTGGTCAGGATCTCGACGCCGGTGGCGCGCTTGTTCTCGATGACGATGCGTGCGGCCTGAGTCTTGGCCAAAACCGTGAGGTTGCCTGGTCGGTCATCGAGATAGCCGACCGACGTGCTGTAGCGCAGACCGCCGGAGTTGCTCTGCTGGAAAAGTGAGACGCCCTCCTGCTCGGCACCGTTGTAGTCCGGATTCTTCGCCACGCCGACGGTGTCGCTGAACGCGTCGATGAACGCCTCCGACGCGGGGGTCAGGTCCTTGGCGCGGATAACCTTGATCGGGCCGGATCCGCCGCGGTATTCGCCCTCGCCGTCCTCGAAGCTCTCGAACTTCTTGAAGCTGGGCAGGACGTCGGCGAAGCTCCAACCGGTATTGCCTTCGGCGGCCCAGTCGTCGTAGTTCTTGTGGTTGCCGCGGACGAAGACCATCCCGTTGATAGAGCTGGAGCCGCCCACGACCTTGCCGTGCGTCTGCGGGATTCGACGCCCTAGCGCATGCTTTTGTTCGACGGTGTTGTGGCCCCAGTCCACCTTCTTCTTCAACTGCGGGACGCTGTGCAGCGGGCCGATCATGCCGGGCTTGCGGACCAGTTGGGTGTTGTCCTTGCGTCCGGCCTCCAGCAGGATCACCGAGGCGCCGGAGTCGGCCAGCCGCCGGGCGATGATACTGCCGGCGCTACCTGAGCCCACGATGACGTAGTCAGCGGTCTGGTCCATGTTTGTCCTCTGCCCTCGCACCCGAAACTGGAACGTGTTGCAGTTTTGCACACTCCGGCTCGCGGCGCCACGACTGCCCCAAGTGCACTCACCGGACTTGCGTGGGGGTCTGGACTGCTGGGTGCGCCGACAGATGTATTACGCCGTCATACAGGCGTGGCAAAACACTCCCCAGCTCAGCCGGCGATGATCTCTGCGAAGGCGAGTATGCGCCGGGCATCCGCGACGTGCAGGTTCTCGATCAGCTTGCCGTTGACGGTTGCGACACCACGTCCGTCGCGCAGCGATTCGTCGAACGCCTCGATGACCGCGCGCGCGTGCTCGATGTCGGCCGCAGACGGGGCGAACGCCGTGTTGCACGGCCCCACTTGGCTCGGGTGGATGAGTGTCTTGCCGTCGAAGCCGAGCACCCGGCCCTGCCGGCATTCGACCGCGAAACCGTCGGCATCCCTCACGTCGTTGTAGACGCCGTCCAGGATCAACTTGCCGGCGCCTCGCGCCGCCAGCACGCTCTGGCTCAACGCGCCGACCAGGGCGATGCGATCGGAAGTGATCAGCCCACGCAGTTCGCTGATCAGGTCGTTCGTCCCCATGACCAGCGTCGTCAGTCGCGGCGTCGACGCGGCGATCTCAGCGACGGACAAGATCGCCGTCGGCGTCTCGATCATCGCCCAGATCGCGACATCTGCGCCCGCGCCTGCGGCGTCCAGAGCGGCTTCGATCCGACGAACCTCCCCGGCCGAGTTGACCTTCGGGACGACGATCGCCGTCGGCCGGGCCTCCGCCGCGGCAGCGACATCGTCGGCGTGCCACGCGGTGTCCAGCCCGTTGACCCGGATCGTCAGGATTCGGTCGCCGTATTCGCCCGATTGCACGGCGTCGCACACCTGGGCCCGCGCATCGGACTTTGCGTCCGGCGCAACGGCATCTTCCAGGTCCAGGATCAGGGCGTCGGCCGGGATCGTCTTCGCCTTCTCCAGCGCCCGGGCGTTGGAGCCCGGCATGTAGAGGACCGAACGGTGCGGGCGGAGTGCGGCTATTTCGGTCATGCGCCGGCTTCGCCATCGGCCGCGTATGCCGCTGCCAGTTCGGGATCGTTCGCCGCAAGTGCCTCGGCCAGATCGACGACGACCCTGCACTGCTTGACGGTCGCGTCGTCCTGCATCTTGCCGTCGATCATGACGGCGCCGGTTCCGTCGCCCATCGCCTCGATGACCTGGCGGGCCCAGCGCACGTCCGCGGCGGCAGGGCTGAAGACGCGGCGGGCGATCTCGATCTGGACGGGGTGCAGGCTCCATGCCCCGACGCAGCCGAGCAAAAATGCGTTCCGGAACTGGTCCTCGCAGGCGACGACGTCCGCGATGTCCCCAAACGGCCCCCAATACGGCAGGATTCCCGCGGCAGCACAGGCGTCGACCATCCGCGAGATCGTGTAGTGCCACAGGTCC
>JBDTDN010000090.1:0-4381 GCA_039923055.1 Jatrophihabitantaceae bacterium | reverse complement strand
CGATCGGCAAGGGTCGACACACATCCTCGTCGGCGGTGGCGCTCCGGCTACCCGACCGTGACGGTTGGGTGATCGACACCCCCGGCGTGCGTTCGTTCGGCCTGGCACATGTGAGTGTCGATGATCTGCTGTGGGCCTTCCCGGACCTCGAGGACGGCACCAACCAGTGTCCGCCCGGATGCGATCACCTCGACTCCGCTGCCGGGTGCACGCTCGATTCGTGGGTGGCGGCTGGGCACGCGACCGCTGAGCGCCTGGACGCGTTCCGTCGCCTGCTCAGCAGCCGGGGAAGCGACTAGCGTGGCCGCGACGGCGTTGACGCTCACCGGGATCAACCGGTATCTCGTCAAGTCCTGCCGCGGCGAGGCCATCACCTCGGCCGTCGTCGAGCCGTGGGGGCTGGCGGGCGACCGGCGGTGGATGATCGTGGACCAGACCGGTGAGACCGTGACCGCGCGCGAACGTCCACGACTGCTCCTGGTCGTTCCGGAACTGACCGACGACGGACTGCGCCTGTCCAGCCCGGATGCCGAGCCACTGATCGTGCCGGTTCCGAGCGGGCCCACCGTCCAGGTCAGCGTCTTCGGCCGCACCCCATTCGCGGCTACGCCCGCCGACGGCGCGGCACACGCCTGGTTCAGCAAGGTCGTCGGCGAGCCGGTTCGCCTTGTCTACCAGGACGATCCAACGCGCCGACCGACCAATTCGGTCTACAGGAACGCGACCGATCGCGTCTCGTTCGCTGACGGGTACCCGCTGCTACTTGCGACCGAGCAGTCGCTGGATGCCCTGAACGAGTTGATCGCGGCAGGCCCACTTGCCGACCAGGGGCCGATGCCGATGCGGCGCTTTCGACCGAGCGTGGTTGTGGCCGGTTCTCACGCATGGGCTGAGGACGGCTGGCGGCGGCTGCGCATCGGCGACGCCCTCTTTCGGGCCGTCAAGGGCTGTGATCGGTGCATCATCACGACTACCGATCCGGAAAGCGCCGAACGCGCCAAGGAGCCGCTGGCCACGCTCGTCCGACATCGCCGCTGGGACGGCAAGTCCTGGTTCGCGATGAATCTCGTGCCGGACAACCCCGGCGTCACGATCAACCTCGGCGATGACGTCGAGATCCTGGAGGCCGTCGAGTCGGACGGTCCGCCCCGCTAAATCACAGCGAGGAATACACCGCCTCCACCAGGTGGAAGGCGCGGCGGTCGCCGAGTGCCGGTCGGCTGAGATTCGGGATGAACCCGATCGCAACACCGCGGTCCAGATCGCCCAGGCCCAAGGCTCCGCTGGCGCCCGGATGGCCGAACGCGGTAGCTCGAGCGGCCAGCGGCAGGTACATGTTTGAGCACGGCAGCATGAAGCCGAGGCCGAAGGCGCTCTCCGTAATCAGTGTTCGATCCGGCCCGCGCACACGCTGGCGCAGCGCATCGCGGAGGGTGTCCGGTGCAAGGATCTCGCCGGCGACCAGCCGGCTGTAGAAATCGGCGAGCGCGCGCGAGGTGGCGATCAGCCCTGCGGCAGGCCAGCCGCCCGTCAACAGGACCGGGTTGTTGAAGGACGCGGCGGGGTTGGTCATGCTGCGCTGCGTCGGTGAGTCCGGATCTTGCGTCGCAGAGATCAGCGCGGCGACCAGGGCGGGCGATCCTGGCAAATCGTCGACGTGCATCGGCCCGCCACCAGAGATTCGGGCCAGCGCGTCCAGCCGCGATGCCGGCACACCGATCCAGAGGTCCGGGCCGAATTCGCCACGGACGAACTCGCCGACGGTCATCCCGCTGAGTCGGCGCACCAGTTCGCCGACGAGCCAGCCGAAGGTGACCGCGTGATAACCGTGGTCGGTCCCCGGGATCCACTGCGGCGTTTGCCCGGCAAGTTGTGCGGCCATCGCTGCCGGATCACTTGCCTGCTCCGGCGTGATCGGCCGGTCGAAGGCAGGCAGGCCAGCCTGGTGACTCAGCAACTGTTCCCCGGTCGTCGTGTCCTTGCCATGCGCGCCGAACTCCGGCCACCAACTCGTCACCGGATCGCTCAGCGACACCAGGCCACGCTCGGTCAGCAGTAGCGCCGCGGTGGCAGTAACCGCTTTCGTACAGGAGAACGTGACGCACTCGGTAGCCCGGTCCCACGCCCGGTCGCTGCGCTTGTCCGCCACACCGCCCCAGAGTTCGACGACACAGCGCCCGTTGACGAACACAGTGAGGCCCGCACCCAGGTCCGCGCCCGAGGCCAGATTGGCGTCGAACACCTCCCGGACCGCTCCGAACGCCCGGTCGCAGGTTCCCTCACTCATCGGCGTCCCCGTCATCGATGATCGTGGGTTGATGCGCAAGCCAGGTGCCGAAGACATCGACAGCTTCGGTGATTTGATCGCCGTCGCCCGCGAAGCACATCCGGATGAACCTGCCGCCGTCGACGGGATCGAAGTCGAGGCCCGGCGCTACAGCCACGCCGCACTCGTCCAGAGCTCGGGCCGCCCACGACAGTGAATCCTGCGTCCACCGCGACACATCCGCGTAGACGTAGAAGGCACCGTCTGCGGGCGCGAGCTTGTCCAGACCGATCGTGGGCAGTTTCGTCAGCAATGCCTGACGATTCGCCGCGTAACGTGCGACGTTCGCATCCAGCTCGTCGTAGGCGTCGAAAGCGGCTACCGCACCGAGCTGGGACAGACCGGGCGGACAGATGGTGAAGTTGCCCGCCAGCCGATCGACTGCATCGATCAGTTCGTCTGGCACGAGCAACCAGCCGATCCGCCAGCCGGTCATGCAGAAATATTTCGAGAAGGAGTTGACGACGATCGAGTCGCGGCCGTACTGCCAGGCGGTCGAGGCGCGTTCACCGAACGTCACGCCATGGTAAATCTCGTCGCTGATCAGGCGGGTTCCGTGCGATCGACACCAGCTCACGAGCGTGGCGAGTTCCTGCGGTGGCAGCATCGTCCCGGTCGGATTGGCCGGGCTGGCGATCACGAGTCCGGCCGGCGGCGTGTCCAGTTCATCGAGCTGTGCGGGCGTCGGCTGGAACCTCGTCTGCGGACCGCACGGCAGTTCGACGACGCGGCAACCCAGCGCCGACAGCATGTTGCGGTAGGCGGGATAGCCGGGACGGGCCATCACGACCGTGTCACCGGCATCGAAGGCCGCGAGGAACGCGTACAGAAATCCGCCGGAGGAACCGGTCGTGACCGCGACCGAGCGCGGGTCGACGTCGACGGTGTACGTCCGTCGGTAGTGCGCGGCGATGGCCTCACGCAACGGCGCGATACCCAGCGCATTGGTATAACCGATCCGGTCGATGTTCACCGCGTGGCTCGCGGCCGCGCGAACGGCGGAGGGGGCCGGCGTGGACGGCTGACCGGCGGAGAGGTCCCACACCGACAGCCCCGCCGCTCGGCGGGCATCCACGGCATCGATCACGCGCATGACGAAGAATGGTGGGATCGCGCTTCGCGTGGCGGCGCGGGACTGTTCACTCACCCGGCGACGGTAGCCTGCCAACTGTGCAGCCTACGAACGACCATGCCGATGTCAGTGCCGACACCAGTGCCGATGTGCGCACCCACGATTACGCCGACGACCTGGCCATCGCGCTCGGGCTCGCCGATGCCGCCGATGTCCTCACAATGGACCGGTACGGAGCCGCGGATCTGGTCGTCGAGGCGAAGCCGGATCTCACGCCCGTCAGCGACGCAGACCGCGCTGTCGAGCAGACGATCCGTTCACGGCTGGGCGAAGTACGGCCGAGTGATGCGATCTCCGGCGAGGAGTTCGGTTCGGAGGGAAGTGCCGCTCGGCGATGGGTGATCGACCCGATCGACGGGACCAAGAACTTCGTACGCAACGTTCCGGCGTGGGCCACCCTCATCTCGCTGATGGACGGCGACGAGTCGGTCGTCGGCGTGGTCTCCGCGCCCGCCCTCGGACGGCGGTGGTGGGCCCGACGCGGTGGCGGCGCCTGGGGTACCGCGCTCGGCTCCGAGCCACGGCGGTTCGGCGTCTCGAAGGTGGGTCGGCTCGCCGATGCCAGCCTGTCCTATGCCTCGCTCAGTGGCTGGGAACGGCTCGGTCTGCGCGATGCGTTCATCGCCCTGACCGACGATGTGTGGCGCACCCGGGCTTACGGTGACTTCTGGTCGTACATGCTCGTGGCCGAGGGGGCGGTCGATCTCGCGGCCGAGCCGGAACTAGCGTTGTGGGACATGGCAGCGCTGGCGCCGATTGTGACTGAAGCCGGCGGTCGGTTCACCGGCTTGGACGGTGTCGACGGCCCTGGCCAGGGAAACGCCGCGGCCAGCAACGGCCTATTGCACGGTGCGCTGCTGAGTGCGCTCACCGGCTGATTGGCCAGCCACAACGCGTACGGATGCCGCCCGCGAGCTTTACTC
>JBDTDN010000089.1:0-5971 GCA_039923055.1 Jatrophihabitantaceae bacterium | reverse complement strand
AACCTGTACGCGCAGGGCATCGATCCGATGATCGACTTCAGCGATATCGACGAGGTGCGGCGCACGGCCGAGTACTGCAACCGGATCGACGTGCACGAGCGGCATCCGTACGCCGGCGATCTGGTCTACACGTCCTTTAGCGGCTCGCACCAGGACGCCATCAAGAAGGGTTTCGAAGACCTGGACCGTTCGGCGAAGGCGGCCGGCAAGCCAGTTCGAGAGATGCCGTGGGACATCCCGTACCTGCCGATCGACCCCAAGGACGTGGGGCGTTCGTACGAGGCGGTTATCCGCGTCAACTCGCAGTCCGGCAAGGGTGGCGTCGCGTACATCATGAAATCCGATCACCACCTGGACCTGCCACGGCGGCTACAGATCGAGTTCAGCCACGTCATCCAGCAGCACACCGACGGCGAAGGCGGCGAGGTCGACGCACCGCTGATGTACCAGATCTTCGCAGCCGAGTACTTGGCACCAGGCAACTTCGAGTTGGTGCGCTTCAGCTCATCCAGCGATGACGGGATCGAGCGAATCTCCACTGTCGTAAAGGCATTCGAGACTACCCATGAGTTGAGTGGCGTCGGCAACGGTCCTATCGCGGCGTTCTGCGCGGCGCTGTCCGCCGTCGATCTGGGCTTGGGCGGGCTGAACGTCCGCGTGCTGGACTACTCCGAACACGCGCTCACTTCCGGCCGCGATGCCGACGCGGCCGCGTACCTGGAGATCGAGGTCGGCGAGCGCGTGCTGTGGGGTGTGGGCATTAGCGAGTCGATCGTGCAGGCCTCGCTGCGTGCGGTGATCAGCGCCCTGAATCGCGCGTCGCGTAGTCGTTAACAGCCGCCTTTAGTCGGCCCAGCGATGTGTACCCAAGTTCAGCGCGCTCCCAGCCACCGCCTGGAAGTCGCTGGCGGCGCCGGGTACCGAGCCTTTGCCAAGGTGCGCGATCACCAGTCCCGGCGTGAGGCTCCCGGGTGCGGGGACGGGCGGGGGCGCTCGGGCAGTTGCCTGGGCAGTTCGGGGAGGTTCTGCATCGGGATCTCGTGCCAGACGGCACCGGTCGCGTCCGGCTCGGCAGGCGGCGGCACGCTCACCGGTGCGGGAGCCCCGCTGCCCCGACGGCGCAACCCGATGACCAGAAGTACGAGCAGCCCGAGCAGACCGGCCAAAGCGATAGCCGATCCAATCACGACACCTGTCGTCAAGAGACGGTTCGACGGCCCGACCGAGAACGTGCCAGTGGACTGAATCCCGGCGACGACGGGCGACGGTCTGGGCGGCGCGGCCACAGCCGCCTTCGCGACGGCGGCATCCCTTGCCTGGAACGGAGCGGCAGCATCGTAGATCGGGTTCGGGGCAGTAGGTGAGACGGTTGCCGTCACCGCGCGATATCCGTCGAGCACGCCGTAGCCGAGTTCGGGCGTACGCAGCGCACTGACCTTTGAGAGCGTCGCAAGAATCCGGGCGATGACCTGACGCCCCGTCAGTTTCGGGTACTTCGACCAGACGAGCGCCACCACCGCTGAGGTGATCGCGGTCGCCTGACTGGTGCCGTCGCCGTGGTAAGCGGCGCCGGGAATCCGGCTGAGCGACGCGATGTTCACCCCGGGCGCAGCAAGGCTTAGATATGGATGCCGCGAGGAAAAGCCCGCGACCACCTCGTTCTGGTCGACGGCACCGACCGCAACGACACCAAGGCAGACGCCCGGTTCCTCGACCGCGTTGTCGGACTCGCCGCGGTTGCCACCGGCCGCCAGTACCACCGCGCCCTTGTTCATCGCGTAGTAGATGGCCGACTGCTCGTCCGTCGGGCACGGGTGCGAGTCGGTGTCGGCGTGCCGCGCCCCGCCGAGCGACATGCTGATCACCTTCGCGCCGTGGTCTACCGCCCAGCGGATCGCCGCAGCCAGGTGATCATCGGAGGCAGCATCGCTCGTACCGGTGAGGGGCACGGCGATCGGCAGGATCTTCGCGTCCGGTGCGATCCCCGTGATTCCCAGCGTGCTCGGCGCGCCCACCATGATCGAAGCCATCGCCGTCCCGTGGCCGAACTCGTCGGTCTCCCGGTCAATCTGGCCGTTGCCGGGTGCGCCGAAGTCCTTGCCGGACAAGACCTTTCCGGCCAACGCGTCGAGTTGGGCGTTCACCCCTGTGTCGATCTCCGCGATCACCACGCCCTGCCCGCGCACCCCCGCGTCCCACAGCGTTGGGATCTGCCATTGGTCGAACCAGTACTCCGGCGCGCTCGGCGGGCCAGGCGCGGCCTGTGCGGGTGCAGCACCGGCAAACGCACCTGCGGCCAGCATCGCGAGCGTCATGGCGCCGCCCAGCACAACCTGTCGAATCCGTCGAGCGGTCATCCGGCACTCCAACGAAGTGCCAGCGGCGCGACGGCGTACGCGGTCGCAGTCAGCGGCAACTGGATCGTGCCCTTGTTCTGGTGCGCGATGTTGTTGAAGTCGAGGACGTCGTACGTGCCGGTGAACTTGATCTGCCCGCCGATCTGCAGGACCCCGGTGGCATCCCCGGCGACGGAGACGGTCATGACCTGAGCCGGCGTTCCGGTCAGCGTGCCGACGAACGTCCCGGGCACGTATCGGTCAGAGGGCAGCGGGCAGGTGGACGCGGCGGGCTCGTGCCCGGAGATGCACGCCTGCAGCGCCGAATCCAGCACTGTGCCGACCGCAGCCTTTCCCGCTGCACTTACCTGCACGTTGACGTCGGTAACCGACTCGGACGCGAATCCGACGGCGCTCGTCGTCGGATCCAACTCCAGGTAGGGCGAGTCGAAGCTGATGGGGACGATTCCGGGGAACAGCAGCGTCGGCCCGTCCGGGATGCCGGCACCGACGATGGCGGCTCGCGACGACGCCTGCTGAAGATGGATCGTCGTGGGGATGGCAACACTGTTGATTCGCCAGGTCCCACCATGTCGCGTGAGCGTGAGCGTGTCTGATTGCTCCCGCGCCCCCGACGGGAACGCGAGTTGGTAACGGACGGTGATCCTCGAGGTGCTTCCGGCCGTGTCGACGGTGAGGATCGCGACGTCGCGGATCGGGGCCAGCCGCTGCTGTTCGCGCAGCACGGTACCGGTGAGCAGGGTGTGCGGCCCAGGCAGAAGATCGCCGTACGCGAGGGCCGCCGCGGCATCGGAGTCCTGCAGCGCGCCGAAGTACCCCTTCACCACACCGTCCGGACCGGAACCGTCCTGGTACTGGACCCAGGCCACGACCGCGCCGACGACCAGCGCCACCGTCGACAGCAGTACCGCAGCCCAATAGAGGCCGCGGTGCCGTCGGTGAACTGTGGACACTTACTCGACCCGACGCCGTCCGGAAAACGCCCGACCCAGAGTGACCTCGTCGGCATACTCCAGATCGCCGCCGACCGGAAGACCGCTGGCCAGCCGGGTGACGGTCAGTCCCATCGGGGCGATCATCCGGGCCAGGTATGTCGCGGTCGCCTCTCCTTCCAGGTTCGGATCGGTGGCCAGGATCAGCTCGGTGACCACGCCGTCGCGAAGGCGCGTGAGCAGTTCGCGAATGCGCAGGTCGTCCGGCCCGACACCGTCGATCGGGCTGATCGCGCCGCCCAGCACGTGGTATCGACCACGGAACTCCCTGGTGCGTTCAACCGCATTGACGTCCTTGGGCTCCTCGACGACGCAGATGACCGTGGCATCTCGACGATCATCCCTACAGATCCGGCAGGTCTCGGCTTCAGCGACGTTGCCGCAGATCGAGCAGAACTTGACCTCGTTCTTGACCCGGACAAGCGTGCTCGCGAACCGCTCGATGTCCGCAGGTTCTGCCGCGAGAAGGTGGAACGCGATGCGTTGCGCACTCTTCGGGCCGATCCCGGGCAGCCGCCCCAGTTCGTCGATCAGGTCCTGGACTACGCCCTCATATATCATCGGCGCGCGAATTCACTGACCGGTGGTGTCCCGAACCGCGCCACAGACCGTGTCACAGACCGGGGATGCCGAGCGCGCCGAGCCCGGCGCCGCCGGTGACCGGTCCCATCTTTTCCGCGGCCAGCTCGGCGGCGGCGCGGCTGGCATCCCGGACGGCCGCAACGATCAGGTCCTGCAGCGTCTCCACGTCATCGGCATCCACGGCCTTCGGGTCGATCGTCAGCGCGGTGAGCTCTCCTGACCCGAGCAGTGTGGCCGTCACAAGCCCGCCACCGGCGGTACCGGTCACCTCGGTCTCGGCCAACTCGGCCTGCGCAGCCTCGAGTTGCTGCTGCATCTTCTGCGCCTGCTTCATCAGTTGCTGCATGTTCGGCTGCTGACCGCCGAATCCGCCACTACGACCGCTCACGAACGCTCCTTCGACCTCGGGATGTCAAGGGTATCTGCCCGGACCGGGACCGCGACTCAGGATGCGGACCGGCCGCTGTGCGAGGGTGTTCGCATGCCGTTTCGCCGATCCGTCGTCGCGCTCTGCGGCGGTGCGTGTCTACTCACTGGCTGCGGCTACAACGACGCCCCGGCGCAGCTCCCCTCAGCGGGCACGACGTCGCCGACCTCAAACGCTGTGTCGACGTCAAATGCCGTGTCGAGGTCGAACCGGCCGTCGGCACCTCGTAGGACTGCACCCAAGACCCCGCTCCCGACGGCGACGCGCACCCAACCGCCCATCACGACGCCGAAGAGGTCCACCGCTCCTGCAGTTCCGACCGTCCCCGCCGTTGTGTACCCGGCCGGTTCGGGACCGCTGATCGTGCTCAATCCGGGGCACAACGGCGGCAACGCCGACCACGCGACCGAGATCAACCGGCAGGTGCCGGCCGGATTCGGTGAGATGAAGGCGTGCGACACCACCGGCACGAACACCGATGCCGGCTACCCGGAACATGCGTTCAACTGGGACGTTTCGCTGCGGGTACGGACGATCCTGCAGGCTCACGGCGTCCGCGTGATCATGACTCGCCCGAACGACATTGGCGTAGGCCCCTGCGTGAACGAGCGGGCCGCCATCCAGAACACCAAGGGTGTGATCGCCTCCATCACCATCCACGCCGACGGCGCACCTGCTGGCGGTCACGGCTTCCACGTCAACGAGGACAGCCAGACGCCCGACGGAGCGAGCGCGGCATCGGTCGCCGGCTCGCGACGACTGGGTACCGACCTGCACGATGCGCTGCAGGGCGGGTCGGGGCTGGTGCCCTCGACCTACATCGGCACGAACGGTTACGTCTACCGCAACGACTTCGCCGGGCTGAATATGGCCGTGCAGCCGTCCTCGTTCCTGGAACTGGGCAACATGCGAAACGCGAGCGACGCCGCGCTGCAGACCTCAGCAGCCGGACGCCAAGGTATTGCGACGGCGATCGCGACAGGCATCCTGAACTACCTCAACGGGCGCTGACCGGCCCGATTGTGCAATTTTTGCCCCCGGAGCGGTGGTGAAAGTTGCACAATCCGGCTACTGGTCCCCGACCGGACGGGCACCGAGCTGATCCTGCAGCAGTTTCAGAGCCTCCGACTCGGGGTCATGGACGGCTACTGGCCCTCCAGCGGTGTCCTCCTCGGTGTCATCGCGCGGGTCTGGCTCCGGCCCAGCCTCGGAACTGGGCGCGCGTCCAGCAGCGCGCGGTGCCGCGCCGGCCGCTGGCGGCGATCCGTCGCCCACTTCAACGACGATGTCCCATGTCCCACCAATGACCTGGGTCAGCGCGGCACGCAGGACTGCGGTGTTGCTGTCCTCGCCGATCATCCTGGCGATCGCCGGCGAGACGGCGGCGAGCGTCACCCGCTCGCCGGTGACGCTCGAGACCTGGGCACTCTCAAGCAGCGCCTTGGTCCGCCTACTGCTCTGCTTGATCACCTCGAGCACCTCGGGCCAAAGCCGCCGAAGCGCCGTCCCGTCCAGCGCTCCCGTCACGGTGGGGGCTTGCGCTACGACAGGAACGGGCGCGGGTGCTGGTGCTGGCGCTTGCGCAGGCCCTGGTGCTTGTGCGGGCCCTGCGA
>JBDTDN010000088.1:0-6397 GCA_039923055.1 Jatrophihabitantaceae bacterium | reverse complement strand
TTTTGCGCACTTCATCCAGGTGTACCTGTCCGTCGTCGACCTGATTCGCGATCCTGAGGACATCTGGACGCTCACCTACGAGGTTGCGCGCGAGTTGGCGGCCCAGAACGTGCGGTACGCCGAACTGACCCTCACCCCGTATTCGTCGATCATCCGTGGGATTGCCGCCGAGGCGTACTGCGAAGCGGTAGAAGACGCTCGCCGCCGAGCCGCAACCGACCACGGCGTGCAGTTGCAGTGGTGCTTCGACATCCCCGGCGAGGCAGGAGTGCCGTCCGCGGACCTCACCCTGGACGTTGCCCTCAAGCAGCGTCCGGATGGATTGATCAGCTTCGGCCTCGGTGGTCCGGAGATCGGGGTGCCACGTCCCCAGTTCGCGTCACACTTCGCCGCCGCGCGCGCGGCTGGTTTGCACAGCGCGCCACACGCGGGGGAATCCACTGGCCCCAAGACGATCTGGGATGCGCTGACCCACCTCGGCGCTGAGCGGATCGGTCACGGCATCGCCGCGGTGCAGGACCCGCGATTGTTGGAACATCTGCGGGAGACGGGTATCGCCCTTGAGGTCTGCCCGACGTCCAACGTATGCACGCGGTCCGTGCCGTCGCTCGCCGCGCATCCGCTGCCTGCCCTGGTCGCCGCGGGTGTCACCGTCACGATCAACTCTGACGATCCGCCGATGTTCTCGACGACACTGAACCACGAGTACGAGGTGGCTGCCGAACTGCTCGGACTGGACGAGGCGAGCGTGGCCGAACTCGCGTGCGCGGCAGTTGACGCATCGTTCATGGACGCACCTGCCAAGGCCGCCCTGCGCGCGGAGATCGCTGAGTATGCCACTCGCGGGGACAACGTACGTCAGGGTAGCTGACTAGGCTCGAAGACGTGCCCGACCCCGCGACTTACCGCCCGACGACGGGCACGATTCCGCTCGGGCCAGGGGTCTACAAGTTTCGCGACGAGCGCCGGCAGGTGATTTATGTCGGCAAGGCGAAGAGCCTGCGGCAGCGGCTAAATTCGTATTTCGCCGACATCACCGCGCTTCATCCGCGCACGGCGCAGATGGTCACGACGGCCGCGAGCGTCGAGTGGACCGTCGTTGGCACCGAGGTCGAGGCGCTGCAACTGGAATACACCTGGATCAAACAGTTCGATCCGCGCTTCAACGTGAAGTACCGCGACGACAAGTCCTACCCGTCGTTGGCCGTCACGCTGTACGAGCAATACCCACGCCTACAGGTGATGCGTGGTCCCAAGAAGAAGGGCGTGCGTTACTTCGGTCCGTACGGCCACGCCTGGGCGATCCGCGAGACGCTCGATCTGCTGTTGCGGGTCTTCCCGGCCAGGACGTGTTCGAACGGCGTCTTCAAACGGGCCGAGCAGATCGGACGACCCTGTCTGCTCGGCTACATCGGCAAGTGCAGTGCGCCGTGCGTCGGTCGGGTATCTGCGGAGGAGCATCGGGAAATCGTTGATGACTTCTGCGAGTTCATGGTCGGCAAGACCGACACCATGATCAAGCGCCTTGAACGGCGGATGCGAGAGGCCAGCGCCGGCCAGGAGTTCGAACTGGCTGCCCGGCTGCGGGACGATCTGGAAGCGCTCCGCCGAGCAATGGAGAAGCAGGCGGTCGTCTTCGGCGACGGCACGGACGCCGACGTCATCGCCTTGGCACAGGACGACTTGGAAGCGGCCGTGCAGATCTTCCATGTACGTGGCGGTCGGATTCGCGGGCAGCGCGGCTGGGTCGTCGACAAGTTGGACGAGGTCACGACAGGTGATCTCGTCGAGCAGTTCGTCACCCAGTTCTACGGCGATGACACCGAGTCCGGCGGCACCATCCCCCGCGAGGTGCTCGTGCCCGCCCTACCCGAGGACGCCGACGCGCTCGCGCAGTGGCTGTGCGAGCGGCGCGGCAGTCGGGCGCATTTACGCATACCGCAGCGAGGAGACAAGAGAGCCCTCGCGGAGACGGTCGCCCGGAACGCGGAACAGGCGCTGATGCAGCACAAGCTCAAGCGCGCCACCGATCTGACCGCCCGCTCTCGTGCCCTCGGCGAACTACAGGACGCCCTGGCCCTGCCGACCGCACCACTACGCATCGAGTGCTTCGACATCAGCCACGTCCAAGGCACCAATGTCGTCGCGAGCATGGTCGTCTTCGAGGACGGTCTGGCCCGCAAGAGTGAATACCGTCGCTTTGCGATGCGGGAGGGTACCGGCGACACGGACTGGATCGCCGAGGTGGTTCGCCGCCGCTTTGCCCGGTATTTGGACGAGGTCGGCGCTGATGGCGACTCCGCACCGGACGCCGAACCCAAGCGTCCCGGTATCAACCCTGAAACGGGACGACCCCGCAAGTTCGCCTACGCCCCAAACCTGCTCGTGGTGGATGGGGGCGCTCCGCAGGTCGCGGCCGCCAGAGCTGTCCTGATCGAACTCGGCATCGAGGGCGTCGCGCTCGTCGGCCTGGCCAAACGCCTCGAGGAGGTGTGGCTACCGGGCGAGGACTACCCCGCGATCCTGCCGCGCACCTCCGAGGGCCTCTACCTGCTGCAACGGGTCCGCGATGAGGCGCACCGCTTCGCCATCACGTTCCACCGCCAGAAGCGCTCCAAGGCGATGACGGTCTCCGCGTTGGACGGTATCGCGGGTCTGGGCGAGACCCGGCGCAAGGCACTGCTGAAACACTTCGGCTCGTTGAAGCGGGTGCGGGCAGCGGCGGCGGACGAGATCGCACTCGTACCCGGGATCGGCCCCAGCACGGCTGCTGCGATAGCCTCCGCGCTCGCCAGCGAGCGCCGCCAGCCCGCCGTCAACGTCACCACCGGCGAGGTTCTGGATGACGGGGCCGCACCGATCGGCAACGATGCAGCCAACACATCGACCGAGGAGGCCGTTTGACTGAGCAGAGCCAGCACAGCGCCCTGCAATGCGTCGTCATCACCGGGCTTTCCGGTGCCGGCCGCAGCACCGCCGCGAAGTGCTTCGAAGACCTCGGCTACTTCGTCGTGGACAACCTGCCGCCCGAACTGATCGCGACGCTGTTCAAGCTGGGCAGCCGCAGCGACGGGGCCGTTACCCGGCTCGCCGTGGTCATGGATGTCCGCAGCCGCGCGTTCTCCTCCGACCTGCGGGCGGTCGTCCATGACCTCAGTGACCGTGGGCTGGCCGCGCGGGTGCTGTTCCTGGAGGCAGCGGACGAAGTCCTGATCCGCCGGTTCGAGAGCAATCGCCGCGCCCACCCGATGCAGGGCGACGGCCGCCTCGTCGACGGGATCCTCGCCGAACGCCGACTGCTCGCCGGACTGCGGGACGAGGCTGATCTGATCTTGGACACCACTGGCAAATCCGTCCATGAACTACGGCAGGCGATCGAGTCGTCGTTCGTCGGCATCGAGGGTGCCGACAGCCGCCGCGATCTGCGTGCAACTGTGGTCTCGTTCGGCTACAAGTACGGCCTGCCGATGGACGCGGACCTCGTGGTCGACGTGCGGTTCCTGCCGAACCCGTACTGGATTCCCGAACTGCGCGAACTCACCGGACGCGATGGCGAGGTACGCGACTATGTGCTCGCGCAGCAGGAGGCGGGCGATTTCCTCGACCGGTACGCGGCGATCCTGGAGATCATCGGCGCCGGCTACCGGCGTGAGAGCAAGCGCTATCTGACCCTTGCGGTCGGGTGCACCGGTGGCAAGCACCGTTCGGTGGTCATGGCTCAGGAGCTGGCCGATCGGCTCACCGGCATGGGTGTCACTGCCACCGTGAGTCACCGGGACCTTGGTCGTGAGTGATCGACCGAAGGCCGTCGCCCTCGGCGGTGGACATGGCCTGCGCGCGTCGCTGTCCGCACTCCGTCTGATCACCGACGACCTCACCGCGGTCGTGACGGTTGCCGACGACGGCGGCTCATCCGGTCGGATCCGTCGCGAGTTGGGTGTGCTGCCGCCGGGTGATCTGCGGATGGCGATGGCTGCACTGGCCGGTGACAACGCGGAGGCACAGGTGTGGACCGAACTGCTGCAGCACCGTCTCGGCGGCAGCGGTGCACTCGCTGGACACCCGATCGGAAACCTGCTGCTTACCGGGCTGCTCGAGCTGGACCCCGATCCGGTCGGTGCCTTGGCCCGACTCACCGCGCTCACCGGTGCCGTGGGTCGTGTCCTGCCGATGAGCCCGGTTCCCCTTGACCTGGTCGCCGAGATCGACCGCTTCGATCCCGACGACCCCGACAGGACCCGTCGGATCCGTGGGCAGTCCTCCATCGCGTCCACCCCCGGACGGGTGCGCTCGGTACAACTGCTTCCCGCCGGGGCGCCGGCCTGCGCGGCAGCAGTTGACGCGGTCCGTGACGGCGACGTCGTCGTCCTCGGGCCCGGATCATGGTTCACCAGTGTGATTCCGCACCTGCTGCTGCGCGAACTGGGTCGTGCACTTGCCACGACGCAGGCGCTGATCGTCGTCACGCTGAACCTGGTTCCGCAGGCGGGCGAAACCGATGACTTCTCGCCCCTGGACCTTCTGCGCGTGCTGATAGCACACGCCGAGCCGTGGGGAGGGCTGCGGGTGGGCGCCGTGATCGCGGACGTCGATGCAGTGTCCGATGCCAAACAGCTTTCCGAGTTCGTGCGCGAAATCGGGGCCTATCTCGTACTGTCAGAGCTCACCGCCATCGACAGCGCGGAGCGCCACGATCCGGAGCGACTGAGCCAGGCATACCGCCAGGCCCTGAACGCGGTCGCGCAGGGCACGGTCGCACAGGGCACGGTGGCGCAGAGCGAAGGGAATGACGGATGGCGATGACCGCGGCGGTCAAGGACGAGTTGAGCCGGGTACCCATCTCGCGGCTGACGGCGCGCAAGGCCGAACTCGCGACGATACTGCGATTCGCCGGCGCCCTTCATCTGGTCGGCGGTCACATCGTCATCGAGGCAGAGTTGGACACCGGCTCGGTCGCCCGCCGCCTGCGCAAAGAGATTGCCGAGATCTTCGGGCATGGCTCAGAAGTGCAGATCGTCTCAAGCGGCGGGATCCGCCGGGGCAGTCGGTACCTTGTGCGCGTCACCAAGGATGGCGAGGGCCTGGCTCGCCAGACCGGGCTCGTGGATCTGCGCGGGCGCCCGGTGAAGGGTCTGCCACACCATGTTGTCGCCGGCGGGATCGCCGATGCCGAGGCCGCATGGCGCGGTGCGTTCCTGGCGCACGGTTCGCTGACCGAGCCGGGGCGCGCCTGCTCGTTGGAGATCACCTGCCCATCGGCCGAGGCCGCGCTGGCGCTGGTCGGCGTCGGCCGGCGGTTGGGCATTCAGGCCAAGGCCCGGGAAGTACGCGGCAGCGATCGCGTGGTGGTCCGTGACGGCGACATGATCGGAACACTGCTCACCCGGATCGGCGCGCACGAATCGGTGATGGCATGGGAGGAACGGCGGATGCGCCGTGAGGTCCGCGCTACGGCCAATCGCCTGGCGAACTTCGATGATGCGAACCTGCGTCGTTCAGCCCGCGCCGCGGTGGCGGCCGGTGCCCGGGTGGAGCGTGCACTGACGATTCTCGGCGAAGACGCTCCGGAGCACCTGCTGACGGCCGGCCGGCTGCGGCTAGAACACAAGCAGGCCTCGCTGGAGGAACTCGGCACGCTCTCAGACCCGGTGATGACAAAGGATGCCGTGGCCGGTCGAATCCGGCGGCTACTCGCCATGGCCGACAAGCGGGCCGCCGACCTGGGTGTACCGGACACCGAATCAGCGGTCACGCCAGACATGCTCGGACCGTGATTTGCCGACCGGATAGGGTTTGCTCATCTCGCAGTCTTCGGTGATGAGGAGCTAACGCAGTGACCGTTCGTGTGGGAATCAACGGCTTCGGCCGCATCGGCCGCAACTTCTTCCGCGCGGTAGCTGCGTCGGGCGCCGACATCGAGATCGTAGCCGCGAACGACTTGGGCGATGTCGCGACGATGGCGCACCTGCTGAAGTACGACAGCGTGCTCGGTCGACTCGGGCGGAGTGTCGATGTTGTCGCCGATGGCATCAAGGTCGGCGACCACACGATCAAAATCCTTGCCGAGCGTGATCCGGCGAACCTGCCCTGGGGCGATCTCGGAGTCGATGTCGTGATCGAGTCGACCGGCTTCTTCACCAAGGCCGCCGACGCGCGCAAGCACATCCAAGCCGGCGCGAAGAAGGTCATCATCTCGGCCCCCGCGTCGGGCGAAGACGTCACGATCGTGATGGGCGTCAACCACGGCGACTATGACCCAGCCACGCACGCGATCATCTCCAACGCCTCGTGCACCACGAACTGTCTCGGCCCGCTGGCCAAGGTCCTCGACGACGCGTTCGGCATCGAGAAGGGCCTGATGACCACGATCCACGCGTACACGCAGGACCAGAACCTG
>JBDTDN010000087.1:0-2972 GCA_039923055.1 Jatrophihabitantaceae bacterium | reverse complement strand
TGGCCAAGCTCGGCGACTCGGTCACCACCGACCACATCAGCCCGGCCGGTGCGATCAAGACCGACTCCCCCGCCGGCGCCTACCTGTCCGAGCATGGCATCGCACGCAAGGACTTCAACTCCTACGGCTCACGGCGCGGCAACCATGAGGTGATGATCCGCGGGACATTCGCCAACATCCGCCTGCGCAACCAACTTGCGCCGGGCACCGAAGGCGGCTTCACCCGCGACTTTACGCAGTCGGACAGCCCGGTCACCACGATCTACGACGCGTCGGTGAACTACGCAGCCGCCGGCACGCCTCTGGTGATCCTGGCGGGCAAGGAATACGGCTCCGGCTCCTCACGGGACTGGGCGGCCAAGGGCACCGCGCTGCTCGGCGCACGCGCGGTCATCGCCGAGTCCTACGAGCGCATCCACCGCTCCAACCTGATTGGCATGGGCGTACTGCCACTGCAGTATCCGGACGGGCAAAGCGCCGAATCGCTCGGACTCACCGGCGAGGAGACATTCGATATCACCGGCGTAACCGCACTGAATGAAGGCACTCCGCGCACGGTGCACGTGAAGGCCGGGAACGTCGAGTTCGATGCCGTGATCCGGATCGACACGCCCGGTGAGGCGGACTACTACCGCCACGGCGGCATCATGCAGTACGTGCTTCGTTCATTGCTCTAAGAACCCCACTTTGACCTTCCCCGCAAGCGGGGGGACCCCCAGCTATCGGCGTTCCGAAGTCCGGATCACGCCGATAGCGGGGTCAAAGTGCGTTGCGGCGTAATCTCCCCGAACAAATTACGACTTGGTTACGGAGTGGTGTCCTGTGCGCGAACATGGGATATGTTCGGGCACACAACATTCATCGGGTCGGATGCTGGAAGGTACCGGAGTCGGCCCCTCCTACGGGAAAGGCGTGACCGCCCATGCGCAAGACCGCGCTCAGTCTGGTGGCCCTCGGGGCCGCCGCAGCCACAGTGCTCAGTGGCTGCAGTTCCAGCGGTAGTCCTAGCACCTCCAACAACACCGGATCGACCAACACCGGATCGACCAACACAGGTAGCACGAACAGCGGCAAGGTGCAGGTCGGCGTGATCCTGCCCGACACGACCTCCTCGACCAGGTACACCGAGTTCGACGCTCCGCTGCTGACTGCGGCATTCAAGAAGGCCGGCATCAAGGCCGACATCCAGAACGCCGGCGGCAGCACGACCAAGTACGCCTCGATCGGGCAGAGCATGATCAGCGAAGGCGTCAAGGTCATCGTCATGGACTCGCTCGACCCGACGTCAGGCGCCGCGGTCGAGGCCCAGGCGAAGAATGCTGGCATCCAGGTCATCGACTACGACCGGGTGAACCTCGGCGGCAGCGCCGATTACTACGTCTCCTTCGACAACGAGAAGATCGGTGAACTGCAGGGCCAGGGGCTGATCAGTTGTCTGAAGGCGGCCAACGCGCCGAACCCGGCGCAGGTCATCGAGATGGACGGCGGTACCGACACCGACAACAACGCCGTGCTGTTCAAGCAGGGCGCCCAGAAGATCCTGAACGCTGATTCCAGCATCAAGGTCGTGTCCGACACGGTCGTCAAGGGCTGGGATGTCAGCCTGGCCGCTCCTGCGTTCACGCAGGCACTCGCTGCCAACGGCGGCAAGGTTGATGGCGTCTACGCCGCCAACGACGACATCGCCAACGCCGTCATCGGCGTACTCAAGAGCAAGGGCCTGAACGGCAAGGTCATGCTCACCGGCCAGGACTCCGGCGTGGAAGGCCTGCAGAACATCCTGCGCGGCGACCAGTGCATGACGATCTACAAGTCGTATGCACAAGAGGCCGCGGCCGCGGCGACGCTGGCGATCGCGCTGGTCCAGGGCAAGGATCCGACAACCGCCGGCGTCACGCTTGCGGACTTCCAGGACCCGAAGGGCAACCGCACCCTGAAGGCGTACCTGCTGCCCGCACAGATCGTCACCAAGGCGAACGTCGACGTCGTAGTCAAGTCGGGTCAGGTGACCGCTGCCGCACTGTGCAACGGAATCCCGACTCAGTGCAAAGCGGCCGGCATTAGCTAGTCAGCGGGACCACCCGAGTGCCTGCCAGAACAAGCAAGATCGCGCAAGGTCGAGCTAGGTAGAGCCAGGCAGAGATGAGGAGCACCGTGCCCGAGCCGATCCTCGAGATCAAGGCCCTGAACAAGAGCTTTGGTCCCGTTCACGTCCTGCACGACGTCGATCTGACGGTCTATCCCGGCGAGGTGACTGCGCTCGTCGGCGACAACGGTGCAGGCAAGTCGACCCTGGTCAAGTGCATCGCGGGCATCAACAGCATCGACAGTGGCACGGTCCTCTGGGAGGGCAAGCCGGTCACCCTGGATGACCCACGGGTGGCCGCGGCACTCGGGATCGAGTTCGTGTACCAGGATCTGGCGCTCGCCGACAACCTGGACATTACGCAGAACATGTTCCTCGGGCGCGAGATCCACCGCTTCGGCTTCCTCGCCGACGGCGAGATGGAGCGCAAGGCTCGCGAGGTCCTGGCCAGCCTGTCGGTCCGTACTGTCTCCTCGGTCCGTCAAGTGGTCGCCAACCTCTCCGGTGGGCAGCGGCAAACCGTCGCGATTGCCAAGGCCGTGCTCTGGAACAGCCGGGTGGTCTTCCTGGACGAACCAACGGCCGCTCTCGGTGTGGCGCAGACCAGACAGGTGCTGGATCTGGTGCGCCGCCTGGCCGACCAAGGCCTCGGCGTCGTTCTCATCTCGCACAACATGAACGACGTGATGGAGGTGGCCGACCGAGTGGCGGCCCTGTATCTGGGCCGGATCGCTGCAGAGGTCTTCACCAAGGACAGCAGCACCACCCAGATCGTCGAGCTGATCACTGCCGGGCGCAGCGGTGACATCGGTCTCGAGGCCACCACCACCGACGAGAGCAGCTGAGGAGGACGCGATGAGCGAGACCCCAACAAGCGACAAGCCCA
>JBDTDN010000086.1:0-7543 GCA_039923055.1 Jatrophihabitantaceae bacterium | reverse complement strand
CGAAATACAAGCTACCGAAGGTTATCGAGTACATCGACGAACTGCCGCGCGATGACAACGGCAAGCTGTACAAGCGCAAGCTGCGCGATGCGAGCTGGGCCGGCCGCGAGAAGGCGATCTGACTCAGTCGCTGCCGAACACAGGGACGACCTGTCGTTCGATGTACGGCTCCAGGGTCGCCGCATAGGTCGCCGTGATGTGGCTGGCATCGCGATGGACCACTACGTGCCCGATGACCGGCGGGCACTGCGTCGCGGTGCAGTAAAACGACGTCAGGTCGATGACGTGGGCTCGAGGTACCTGCTTCGCGGCGTCGGCTTGGCCGTCGTACAGCAATCCTTCAGATCGAGATATCGGACAGTCGCGGGCCGCAGTTGCGGGATGGTCGCTGACACAGGTCAGTAGGTTCTGTGGCACGGACGGGTTGTCGCGGATCGCGATGATCGGCACGTTGGGCAGGGCGTTCCAGGCATGGACCAGACCCTGCACGGTGGCCTGCTCGACACTCTGGCCGGCGGCCGGAACCACGGGTTCGTCGGTGTCGGAGTGGGTGACGATGATTGCGTCATAGGCACCCTGCTGCGCGATTGCGGTGACATCGGCACGCCAACTGGTGCACTCCTGCTGGGTCGATCCGGGCGGCGCCGGCTGATGTCCTGTCGTCACGTAGCAGCTTGGCCTACCGGCCACGTCGATCCGCCAGTTGTTGTGCTGAGCGATCGTCCGGTACACGCCGATCAACGCATTGTTGTGCGAGTCGCCGACGGCGAGCACGTGTTTGGTGTAGCCGTGCTGGGACCCGATGGTGCACAGATTGGGCTTGCCGTCGGTCTGCCCCCAGCAGGCTGCCATGTTCGCGTCGTCACGTGCGGCCTGAGCCGGATCGGGAACCAATAGGCCGTCCAGCGCCGGGTTGGTGCAGGGTGCAAGGGCCGGGTCCATCGACTGAGCACCGAGGCACCTGGGCATCACCTGCAGGATGTGCTGTGCCAGTTGCGCCAACCGGTGATCGCGGGTGGTCTGTTCGTAGCCCACCGTCAGGGACGCGGTGAGGACGCCCGCAATCGCTACGGCCGCCCAGATCGCCACCGTGCGAGGACGGCGCGCCCCGAGCAGTCGAGGGCTGAAGCGGATCGGGTCCTCGACGAACACGGTCGACAGCCACGAGGCGACGAGCGTCAGGACGATGATCACGATCTTGTCGGTGCCGCTCAACGGCCGGTTCGTCACGAACGGCACCAACACGATGAGCGGCCAGTGCCACAGGTAGACCGCGTAGGAGATCTGGCCGAGAAAGGCCACCGGTGCTTGCCTGCCGAGGCGATCGAACCATGATCCGCGCGCGGACCACATCACCAGCACCGCACCGGCGATCGGAAGCGCCGCCGCGGCGCCGGGGAACGGTGTCGAATCGGTGAACCGCGTACAGGCCGCGATGATCGCTGCCACGCCGATCCACGGCAGGATTCGATGACTGCGCGAACTGCTCCCGGCGAAGGCGAGTAGGCCACCGGCACCAAACTCCCATGCCCTCGTGAACGTCGAGAAGTACGCCACGCTCGGCGTGGTTGACGTGAGCCAGATCGAGTATGCGAGCGAACTGACGACCGTGACGAGCAACCCGACGAGAATGATTGCCCTGCGATTTAGACGAAGTACCTTCGCGATGCCGACCGCCAGTAGAAGCAGGATCGGCAGGGCGAAGTAGAACTGTTCCTCGGCGCCCAGCGTCCAGAAGTGCTGTGTCGGGGAGGCCGTGTTCCTCGACGCTAGGTAGTCGACCGAGTTATGCGCGAGCAGCCAGTTCTCCACCTGCAGGGTGGATGCGGTGATCTCGTCGAGGAACTGGTGCCACAGATAGCGGGGGACTCGGGTGACGACGACGAGTGTGGTCAGTAGTAGGACGATCGTCGACGCCGGAACCAGGCGTTTGGCACGGCGGGCCCAGAACCGTGCCGACTGCAGGCGGCCGGTTCGTTCGATCTCGGTCAGTAGGTGGGACGTGATCAGGAACCCGCTGATGGCGAAGAAGACATCGACGCCGACATAGCCACCGCGAAGACCGTTCGGCCAGAGGTGGTAGATCACCACCGCGCAGACAGCGATCGCGCGCAAGGCCTGGATGTCCGCGCGCATCGTGGTTCGTTTCGTGCTGGTGCTTTCAGCGGTATCTGGCGTCGTTCCAAGCGCCGCAGTCACTGTTGCTAGTTTACCTGGTGCGTGCGCCTATCGGCCGTGGCCGCCTGTGCATCACCTAATGATTGCGGTGCCCGGGGACAGTGATCAGGAGAATCAAACAGTTGAAATGCGCCACCAACTCGCTCTAGATCATGGAGAGTGAGCCGCGTCTGGCATCGTGGGCAGCGTGTTCGAGTCTCCGGCTGACGTAGCGCAGCACCTGTCCAGCGTCGGCTACCTCGTCGATCCCGCTACGGCGACCACCGTGTTTCTCGCCGCCCGCCTCGGCCGGCCGTTGCTCATCGAGGGCCCGGCAGGTGTCGGCAAGACCGAACTCGCCAAGGCCGTCGCCACGTCCACCGACGCCGAACTCGTTCGGCTGCAGTGCTACGAGGGCCTGGACGAGGCGCGCGCGCTGTACGAGTGGAACTACAAGAAGCAACTGTTACGCATCCAGGCAACCTCGCCTGCCGAAACCAGTGGCAGAACCGCGTGGGAACAGACGCACGACGACATCTTCACCGAGGAATTCCTGCTCACCCGACCGCTGTTGACGGCGATCCGCCGCGACGAACCGACGGTGCTGCTCATCGACGAGGTGGACAAGACCGATGTCGAGGTCGAGGCGCTGCTGCTCGAGGTGCTCTCGGAGTTCCAGGTGACGATCCCGGAACTGGGGACCATCACCGCCACCCGCAGACCGTTCGTCGTCCTCACCTCGAACGCGACGCGCGAACTCTCTGAGGCGCTCAAGCGTCGCTGTCTGTATCTGTACCTGGACTACCCGAGCGCCGAACGTGAACGTGACATCGTCCTCAGCCGCGTCCCGGAGATCGAAGGCGATCTTGCCGAACAACTCGTCCGGACCGTGGCCACGCTCCGTACCCTGGAACTGAAGAAGTCCCCGTCCGTGGCCGAGACGATCGATTGGGCCCGGACTCTGCTCGCACTCAATGCCACCGAACTCGACGAAGCCACCACGGCGGCCACCCTTGGCGTCGTACTCAAGCACGTCACCGACCACCGCCGAGCTACGGCCGCATTGAAGCTGCCGTTGCCATGACAGGCCTACTGGATCGGCATGTCGGCTTTGCCGCCGCGCTGCGTCAGGCGGGTCTACCCGTGTCGATCGCCGAGACGCTCGACGCGGTCGAGGCGTTGAGGATGATCGAACTTGTCGATCGGGAGAGCCTGCGAGCTGCTTACGCGGCGACCGTGGTCAAGCGCCAACTGTATCGCCCGGTGTTCGACGCGCTGTTCGACCTGTACTTCCCGGCGACCGCCGGGGCCGGGGCGGTGCGGCGCAGCGATGGCATGGCCGAACCCGCGCCCGAGCGTCCCGCCCCGGCGCCGTGGGAGGTGGACGACCCGGTACGGCTGCGCCTGCGGGAGGAGCTGTTCGCTTTCCTGCTCGACGGCGACGAGCAGCTCGCCGCCGGAATCGCCCGTGACGCCGTGAGCAGCTTCGGCGTGCAGTCGGGAACCCAGCGTGGTCGGCAGTCGTGGTCCAGGATGTCGGTGCTCGATCGTCTTGCGCCGCAGACGCTGATGGCGGGGCTGCTCGAACAGTTGCTGCACGGCAGTCAGCAGCACGGTCTGGCCGAACCCGTCGCACGGGCGATGATCGCTCGGCGCCTGTCCACCTTCACCGCGCTCGTGGACACCGACATCCGCCGGCGGATGGCCGAACGCGACGGCACCGAGGCGGCCGCCAAGACCTCGCGCCGTTCGATCGACACCGTCTCGCTCCAGTCTGCGACGAAGGTCGAACTGGCTGAGATCCGTCGGGAGATTCAACCCTTGGCCCGGCGTCTTGCTGCACGCCTGGCACAGCAGCGTCGGCGCGGACGGCGCGGCCAACTGGACATGCGCCGCACGATTCGCGAATCGCTGTCGACCGGCGGTGTCCTGTTCGACACCCAGCACAAACCGCGGCGCCCAGCGCGCACCGACCTGGTCGTGCTGTGCGATGTCAGCCAGTCCGTCACGTCCTTCGCGCACTTCACCCTGCTGCTCGTCTACGCCCTGCGGGAGCAGTTCAGCCGGGTTCGTACCTTTGCATTCGTGGACGAGATCGACGAAGTGACGAAGTACTTCCTGCCAGGCGTGGACGTGCTTGAAGCCGTTCAGCAGATGGGGGAGCAGGCGAATGTGACCGGGCTGCTCGGGCGCACTGACTACGGCGCGGCGATCGAGAAGTTCGGGCAACGCTGGCCCGAGGCGATCGGCCGCCGGAGTTCGCTGCTGATACTCGGCGACGCGCGCTCGAACTACGCCAGCCTTGCCCTGCCGCAGTTGGAGCAGATGGCTACGCGCGCCCACCGGGCGCATTGGCTCAATCCGGAGCGCAGGTCGATGTGGGACACCGGTGACTCGGTTGCCAGCCGTTACGACGCGATCGTCCCGATGGTCGAATGCCGCAACCTAGCCCAACTCGGCGAATTCGTCCGCGACCTGGTGGACTGACGGCCCTACTGCCCGGTGAAGTGCGGTCTCCGCTTCTCGGCGAACGCGCGTGGACCCTCCTTGGCATCAGCGCTCTTGAAGACCTCGATGCCGAGCCTGGCGTCGATCTTGAACGCCTCGTTCTCGTGTAGACCCTCGGTCTCCCGGATCGTCCGCAGCACTGCCTGTACGGCCAGCGGCCCGTTCGCCGCGATCAGGGCAGCCAGTTCCAGAGCTTTGTCCAGCGCCTGGCCGTCGGGGACGACGTGCCCGATCAGCCCGATTTCCTTCGCCTCCGGTGCCTTGATATGCCGACCGGTCAGCAACAGGTCCGCTGCGACCGTGTACGGGATCTGCCGCACGAGCCGAACCGCAGAGCCGCCGAGCGGGAACAGGCCCCACCGCGGTTCGCTCACGCCGAACCGGGCGCTCTCGCCGGCGACGCGGATGTCGGTGGCCTGCAGGATCTCGGTGCCACCGGCGATCGCCGGCCCCTCCACCGCGGCGATCAGCGGTTTGGTCAGCCGACGGCCCTTGAGTAGCGACTCGATCCGGGACAGGTCCATCGAGCCGGCGTTGTCGCCGGGATGCGAAGTGGTCATCGCCTTCAGGTCGGCGCCGGCGCAGAACGCCCCACCGGCGCCGGTGAGGATCGCAACCCGGATGTCCGGGTCAGCGTCGACCCGGTCCCACGCAGCGGTCATTGCTGCGAGCATTGGCCCCGACAACGCGTTCTTCGCTTCGGGTCGGTTCATGGTCACGATCAGGACCTGACCGCGCTTCTCGACGAGGCAGTGCTGGTCGTCAGGGGTAATCGTCGTCATCGTGGTGGACCTCCAGCGTCGTCAGGGGTTGCGGAAAACAGTAACAGGTTCTAGTTTTTGCCCATGGCCTTCAATATCGCTGACCTGTTCGAGCACGCCGTCGATCTCTACCCGGATCGGATCGCGGTCGCCTGCGATGAGGACGTGGTGACCTACGCCCAACTCGAAGAGCGCTCGAACCGGCTCGCGCATCACCTCGCCGCCAACGGTATCGGCGTCGGCTCGCACGTCGGGCTGTGTTGCCGCAACAGCATCGCCGCCATCGAGGCGATGCTCGCGGTCTACAAGCTGCGCGCAGTGATTATCAACATCAACTACCGGTACACGGGGACGGAGATCCGGTATGTGCTGGACAACGCGGACGTCGTCGGGCTGATCCACGACCAGCAGTACGGTCCAGCGATCGCCGAAGCCGTCGCGGACCTGGCTGCCGTCCAACACATCGTCGTCATCGCCGACAATTCCGGGGCGCAGTTCGCGGGCGTGCCGTTCGAGGACGCGCTCGCCGACGGTACGGCCGATCGGAACTTCGGCGAGCGCAGTAACGACGACCTCTACATCCTGTACACCGGTGGCACCACCGGCCAGCCCAAGGGCGTGATGTGGCGGCACGAGGACATCTGGCGGGCGCTCGGTGGCGGTATCAGCTTCACCACCGGTGAGCCGATGGCCGACGAGTTCGAGCAGGCTCGCAGCGGCGCGAACGGTGGCATGGTGCGGCTTTGTACCGCTCCGCTGATCCACGGGAACGCGCAGTGGGGAGCGATGCAGGCGCTGTTCGCGGGGGACACGGTGGTGCTCGTGCCGAAGTTCGACGGGCACGCGATCTGGAAGGCGATCGAGCGGTACAAGGTCAACGTCGTCATCCTGATCGGCGACGCCATGGCCCGACCGATCATTCAGGCCTTCCGCGACGGCAGTTACGACGCCTCCAGCGTGTTTGCGGTCTCCAGCAGTGCAGCGCTGTTCTCCCAACCGGTGAAGGATGAATACCTCCAGGCAATGCCCAACGTGGTGATCACCGATGCCGTCGGTTCCTCGGAGTCCGGCTTCAACGGCATCAGCATGATCACCAAGGATTCCGAGCCTATGACGCACGGTCCGCGGGTGACGCTGAACTCACAGAGCATCGTGATCGACGACCAAGGGCGGCCGGTCGCGCCGGGGTCTGGGATCGTCGGCCGGATGGCGCGCACCGGCTACATCCCGTTCGGGTACTACAAGGACCCGGAGAAGACCAAGAAGCTGTTCGTCGAGGTCGACGGGGTGCGTTACACCGTTCCGGGGGATATGGCGCTGCTCGAGGCAGACGGCACAATGACCCTGCTCGGCCGCGGCAACATGTGCGTCAATACCGGCGGTGAGAAGGTGTTCCCCGAAGAGGTGGAGGGGGCGCTGAAGTCCCACCCGGACGTCATGGACGTACTGGTCGTGGGCATCCCGGACGAGCGACTCGGCCAGCGAGTCGCGGCGATCGTCCAGCCCCGCGAAGGTAGGACTGTCAGCTACGAAGAACTGAGCTCTCACGCCCGGTCGGTGATCGCCGGCTACAAAGTGCCCAAGAGCATATGGATCGTCGACGAGGTGCAGCGCACCGTCAGCGGCAAGGCTGACTACCGCTGGGCCAGCACTTACACCAGCGAGCACCCGGAAGAGGACCTGTGCGCACCGCAATCTGCGAGCAACTAGGAATTCAGTACCCGATCTTCGGATTCACGCCGTCCGAGCACGTTGCCGCCGCGATCACCCGCGCGGGCGGTATGGGCGTGCTCGGCTGCGTCCGTTTCAACGACGCCGCCGAATTGGACGCAGCGTTGAACTACATGGACGCGAATACAGACGGCAAACCGTATGGCGTGGATATCGTCATGCCTGCCAAGATTCCGAGCGAAGGTACGGCGACGGACCTGTCCACGCTGATTCCCCAGTCTCACAAGGACTTCGTGGCCGAAACGCTGCGCAAGCTCGGTGTGCCGCCGCTGCCCGACGACGGCGATCCCGGCCGTGAGGGTGTGCTCGGCTGGGCCGAACACCAGCACACCGGCGTTGTTCACCAAGACACTCACCGGGCCGAACATTTCTTCGGCGCTCGCTAC
>JBDTDN010000085.1:0-12025 GCA_039923055.1 Jatrophihabitantaceae bacterium | reverse complement strand
CCTGAAGTGACCGTGGCTGACCAGCTGTCGCGAGGCGCGGCGGGTACGAGCCAGGCCCGCGCGGTAGACGACGTTGTCCAGACGCGATTCCAGGATTTGCAGCAGGTTGTCGCCGGTCTTGCCCTGGCGACGCACTGCCTCCTTGTAGTAGCCACGGAACTGCTTCTCAAGCACGCCGTAGCTGTATTTGGCCTTCTGCTTCTCCTGCAACTGAAGCAGGTACTCGGTCTGCTTGATACGCGAGCGACCGTGCTGACCGGGTGGGTACGGACGACGCTCGAAGGAGCTGTCGCCACCGACCAGGTCGACGTTGAGCCGACGCGAGATTCGCGTCGCGGGTCCGGTGTAACGAGCCATGTCTTCTTTCCCCTCAGACCCGACGGCGCTTCGGCGGGCGGCAGCCATTATGCGGCTGCGGCGTGACATCGGAAATGGTGCCGACCTCCAGGCCGGTCGCCTGCAACGAACGGATTGCGGTCTCACGGCCCGAACCCGGGCCCTTGACGAACACATCGACCTTCTTCAGGCCGTGCTCCTGCGCCTTGCGGGCAGCGCTCTCGGCAGCCATCTGCGCCGCGAACGGCGTCGACTTACGCGAACCCTTGAAGCCGACGTGGCCGGCGGACGCCCAACTGATCACGTTGCCCTGCGGGTCGGTGATCGACACGATCGTGTTGTTGAACGTGCTCTTGATGTGAGCGTGGCCGTGGCTGATGTTCTTCTTTTCCTTGCGGCGGACCTTCTTGGCTCCGGCCTTACGCGCCTGCGCTGGCATTACTTCTTACCTGCCTTCTTCTTACCCGCGATGGTCTTCTTCGGGCCCTTGCGGGTACGGGCGTTGGTCTTGGTGCGCTGGCCGTGGACGGGCAGACCGCGGCGGTGCCGGACGCCCTGGTAGCAGCCGATCTCGACCTTGCGGCGGATGTCAGCGGCAACCTCGCGGCGCAGGTCGCCCTCGACCTTGAAGTGCGCATCGATGTGCTCACGGAGCCGGACGATGTCTTCGTCGGTGAGGTCTTTGGCGCGTAGGTCTGGGCTGATACCGGTGGCCTCGAGAGTCTGCTTCGCACGGGTACGGCCCAGGCCGTAGATGTAGGTGAGCGCAATCTCCATCCGCTTCTCGCGGGGAAGATCGACGCCGGCAAGACGTGCCATACGGGCGGTTCTCCTGAATCTGTGTGCACGCTGGTGTTGTGCGCACCCTCCCCCGCAAGCGGGGGACCCCCATCTGGTCCCCACCTTGCCGGGCTCCGGCCAACGATCCGGAGGTACCCCGCCGCGCGAGCGGCGGGTTGGTGTGCGCTTATAGGTGGTGCGTCTGCTAGCCCTGACGCTGCTTGTGGCGCAGGTTCTCGCAGATGACCATGACGCGACCGTGGCGACGGATGACCTTGCACTTGTCGCAGATCGGCTTGACGCTCGGGTTGACCTTCACGGCCTTGCCCTTCTTTGTGACGGATTCATGTGGCGGTGTTACGGGTGGTGCCGACGGCCTACTTGTAGCGATAGACGATGCGCCCACGGGTGAGGTCATAGGGCGAAAGCTCAACCACTACGCGGTCCTCAGGGAGGATCCGGATGTAGTGCTGACGCATTTTGCCGCTGATGTGAGCGAGCACCTTGTGTCCGTTGCTCAGTTCCACTCGGAACATCGCGTTGGGCAGTGGCTCGACCACGCGGCCTTCGACCTCGATGGCCCCGTCTTTCTTGGGCATATCCTCCGCATTTCGTCGGTACTACTGCAGAACAGAGCAGCCAAAGCTCGGCTGTACATCAAGCGCTGCACTGAGGGTCCACCTCTTCGATCCGCGGCCACAGCGGACAAGTCAGACTCAGCGAAGAGGGGCGGCAGGCGCCGAGAGTCGAGTCTACCCGTGCGCGCGGTCAGAAACCAAAACGGTCCCGTTGCGACGGGAACTCAGACGGCGTGCGCACTCAGTGTGATGCCGCGGGCGGCGAGTTCGGCGCGGCCACCGTCTTCGGCCGTCAGCACCCATGGGCCATCCTCAAAGATCGCAACCGTGTGCTCCCAGTGCGCCGCCCATGAACCGTCGACGGTGGTGATCGTCCAACCGTCAGCCAACTCTTGGGTGCCGGGTGACCCAAGGGTAATCATCGGCTCGATGGCCAGCGTCATCCCGGGCAGCAGACGCGGACCCTTGCCGGCCTTGCCGTGGTTGAGGATGTGCGGGGCCATGTGCATCTGCGAGCCGATACCGTGGCCCCCGTACCCCGTGACGATGCCGTACTTTCCGGCCTTGCCGACCGACGATTCCACGGCATGCGAGATGTCGGTCAGCCGGCCACCTGCTCGAGCCGCCGTCAGCCCGGCCCACAGCGACTGCTCGCAGGCATCGGACAGCGCCCTGACCTCGGCCGAAACCTCCCCCACCAGTACCGTGATCGCTGCGTCGCCATGCCACCCGTCGACGATTGCACCGAAGTCGATCGACAGGACATCGCCGTCAGCGAGCTTCTCCGACTCCGACGGGATACCGTGCACGACGCGATCGTTCACAGACGCGCAGATCACCGCCGGATACGGACCTGAGCCGATGTCGTAGTCCAAGAACGAGGAGGTCGCGCCCGCCGAACGCAGCACCTCGCGGGCAAGGGCATCCAGCTCTGCCGTCGAAACGCCAGGCGCCGCCGCCTGGCCCATGACCGCCAGCGCACGCGCAACCACGAGTCCGGCCTGCCGCATCACCGCGATCTGGTCGACGTTCTTGATCTCGATCCGCTCGGGCAGGTATCCCATCGCTACGAGTGGAACGGGTTGACTGCGGCGATCGCTCGTTCCGTGACGTCCTCGACGGTGCCGAGTGCGTCGATCGAAACCAACTGATCTCGGCCGGCGTAGAACTGGATCAAGGGTGCGGTCTGAGCGGCGTAGACCTTCAGCCGATGGCGCACGGTATCGGGGTAATCGTCGTCTCGGTGGTAGAGCGCGCCACCACATTTGCCGCACACGTCCGGGGTCGAGGGCGGGTCGAACTCGACGTGCCACACGTGGCCGCACTTCTTGCAGGTGCGCCGCCCGGACAGCCGCCGCACTACCTCGTCGTGGTCGACCTCCAGATCCAGGACAACGCTCAACGCGCTGCCGAGTTCGACGAGCATCCCGTCCAGTTCGCCGGCCTGGGCAACGTTTCGCGGGAAGCCGTCCAGCAGAAACCCGCTGACCGCATCGTCTTGGGCCAGGCGGTCGCGGACCATCGCATTGGTGACTTCGTCAGGCACCAGATCGCCGGCATCCATGAACTTCTTCGCCAGCTGGCCGAGCTCCGTACCGCCGGAGACATTTGAGCGGAAGATGTCGCCCGTGGAGATCTTCGGAATGTCGAAGTGCGCAGCGACAAACTCGGCCTGCGTACCCTTGCCCGCTCCAGGCGGACCAACCAGGACAAGTCTCATGCCACCGTCTCCTGTGCTCGACGCTCCGATTTAGCGCAGGAACCCTTCGTAGTTGCGCTGCATCAACTGGCTCTCGATCTGCTTCACCGTGTCCAGGCCGACGCCGACCATGATGAGCACGGCGGTGCCGCCGAACGGGAAGTTCTGCGCGCTGCTGCCGCCGGTGACCGAGAAGAACAGGTTCGGCAGGATCGAGATGATGCCGAGGTAGAGCGAACCGGGCAGTGTGATCCGAGACAGGACGAACTGCAGATATTCCGCGGTCGGGCGGCCCGGCCGGATACCCGGGATGAAGCCACCGTACTTCTTCATGTCGTCGGCACGCTCGACCGGATCGAAGGTAATGCCGACGTAGAAGTACGTGAAGAAGATGATCAACATGAAGTACACGGCCATATAGACCCAGGAGTCCTGCTTGATCAGGTAGCTGTTGACGAAGCGCTCGAAACTCGATGTCGAGTTGGCGCTGCTGGTCAATTGACTGATCAGCTGCGGGATGTACAGCAGGGACGAGGCGAAGATGACTGGGATAACACCGGCCTGGTTGACCTTCAGCGGCAGATACGTGGAGGTGCCTCCGTACTGCCGTCGACCGACCATCCGTTTCGCGTACTGCACCGGGATACGGCGCTGTGCCTGCTCGACGAAGACGACCGCAATGATGATCGCCAAACCGAGAATGCAGATCATGGTGAAGACGAAGCCACCTGCGTTCTGCAGGATGCCCTGGCCTTCTTCCGGGATCCGGGCAGCGATCGAGGTGAACATCAGCACGCTCATGCCGTTGCCGACGCCACGATCGGTGATCAGCTCGCCGAGCCACATGATGATGCCGGTGCCAGCGGTCATGCAGAGCACCATCGTCGAGAGCGTCCATACGTCGGTCTTGTAGAGCACCGAGCCGTCACAGCCCTGGAACAACTGGCCCGAGCGTGCCAGCGCGATGAATCCGGTCGACTGCAGGATGCCGAGCGCAATTGTCAGGTAGCGGCTGTACTGCGTCAGCTTCGCCTGACCGGATTGGCCCTCCTGCTTCAACTGCTCGAAGCGCGGGATGACCACGACGAGCAGTTGGATGATGATGCTCGCCGTGATGTACGGCATGATGCCGAGCGCGAACGCGGACAGCCGCAGCAGCGCCCCGCCGGAGAACAAGTTGATCAGCGAGTAGACACCAGCGTTGCCGCCTGAGGAGACCTGCTTAATACAGGCGTTGATCGCCGTGGTGTTCGTGTTCGGCGTAGGTATCGCCGCGCCGAGCCGGTACAACCCGAGCATCGCAAGCGTGAAGAGCAGCTTCTTGCGCAGATCTGGCGTACGGAACGCCGATGCGAATGCGCTAAGCACAGATCCTCCTGCTACGAGCGAACAGATGCGATTCACCCGGCCGACGTGACGTCCCCTGGTGCACTCCCCTGCTCAAGGCAGGCTCAATCAGATTAACAGTCGACCTTCACGGCCATGAATACACCGCATTGCCGAGAATGCACCGACGGGATCGGGCTGTCGCCCGATCCCGTCGGTTGAAAGCTCTTAGAGTTCAGTCACCGTACCCCCGGCCGCGACGATCTTGTCGCGGGCGGAGTCGGAGAACTTGTTCGCGGTGATGTCGAGCTTCACACTGCCGAGGTCCCCGTTGCCCAGGACCTTGACCAGTTCTCCCTTACGGACGGCACCGGCGGCCACCAATTCGGCGACGCCGATCGTGCCGCCGTTGGGGAACAGCTCAGCGAGCTTGGCGACGTTGACGACCTGAAACTCGACCCGGAACCGGTTGGTGAAGCCCTTCAGCTTCGGCAACCGCATGTGGATCGGCATCTGGCCACCCTCGAAGCTGGCCGGCACCTGATACCGGGCCTTGGTGCCCTTGGTACCACGACCGGCAGTCTTGCCCTTGGAGCCCTCACCGCGACCCACACGGGTCTTCTTGGTGTGCGAGCCCGCAGCCGGACGCAAGTGGTGAACTTTCAGTACTCCGTTAGCCATGACCTACTCGACCTCCTCGACCGACACCAGGTGGATGACGGTCTGGACCATGCCGCGGAACTCCGGACGGTCCTCCTTCACGACGACGTCGTGCATCCGCTTCAGACCGAGCGAACGCAGCGTCTCGCGCTGATTCTTCTTGCCACCGATACCTGATTTGGTCTGGGTGATCTTCAGCCGCGCCATCTCACACTCCCTTGGCACGGGCACGAAGCAGGCCAGCAGGCGCGATGTCCTCCAGCGGCAGGCCGCGGCGGGCCGCGACCTCCTCCGGGCGGACAAGCGCCTTCAGGGCTGCCTCGGTCGCGTGCACGATGTTGATCGGGTTGTCCGAGCCCAGCGACTTACTCAGCACGTCGTGGATCCCGGCGCACTCCAGGACCGCGCGTACCGGACCGCCGGCGATGACGCCGGTACCGGGGCTGGCCGGAATGAGCAGGACCACGCCGGCCGCCTTCTCGCCCTGGATGCGGTGCGGGATCGTCTGCTGGATGCGGGGAACCTTGAAGAAATTCTTCTTGGCCTCCTCGACGCCCTTGGCGATGGCGGCCGGAACTTCCTTGGCCTTGCCATAGCCGACGCCGACCGTGCCGTCACCGTCGCCGACCACGACCAGTGCGGTGAAGCTGAAGCGACGACCACCCTTGACGACCTTGGCGACACGGTTGATCTTCACGACCCGCTCGAGGTGCGTGCTCTTCTCGGGTGCATTGCGGCCGTCACGGCCACCGCGACGACCGTCCCGGTCGCCACCGGTCCGCTCGTTGCCGGCGCCAGTGCCGGTACCGCCGGTACGGGCCCCACGCTGCGGTCCGGGCATTAGATCTTCCCCTCAGTTGCGGTGCTACTCATGTCAGAACTCCAGTCCGGCTTCGCGGGCCGCGTCGGCGAATGCCGCGATACGACCGGTGTACGTGTTGCCGCCACGATCGAAGACGACCTGGGTGACGCCGGCGGCCTTGGCCGCATCGGCCAGTTGGGTGCCGATCTGCTTGGCCTGCGCTGTCTTGTCGCCGTCGGACAACTTGAACGTCGAGACCGACGCGAGCGTGATGCCCTTGGCGTCGTCGACAACCTGCGCGAACAGGTGCCGCGAGCTGCGAGTGACGACCAGACGCGGCCGCTCGGCGGTGCCGACGACCTTCTTGCGCAGCCGGAAGTGGCGGCGAGACTTGGCTACCCGCCGGGTAGCCGAGACGCCGGCCGACCGACGTGCTTGCTTGGCGATGGTTGATGCAGCCATTACTTCTTACCGGCCTTTCCAGCCTTACGTCGGATGACCTCACCCTGATAACGCACGCCCTTACCCTTGTACGGGTCCGGCTTGCGCAACTTGCGGATGTTGGCGGCCACTTCGCCGACCTTCTGCTTGTCGATGCCCTCGACCGCAAACCGGGTCGGTGCCTCAACTCGGAACGTAATGCCTTCCGGTGCCGGCACTAGGACCAAGTGCGAGAAGCCGAGCGCGAATTCCAGGTCACTGCCCTTGGCTGTGACGCGGTAACCGGTGCCGACGATCTCGAGCGTCTTGACGTAACCGTCGGTCACGCCGGTCACCATGTTGGCAATCAGGGTGCGCGACAGGCCGTGCAACGACTTCGAAACGCGCTCATCGTTCGGGCGAGACACCGCGATGGCGCCGTCCTCGCTGCGCGCAACCGTGATCGGTTCCGCGACGACGTGGCTGAGCGTGCCTTTGGGTCCCTTGACCGTGACCTGCTGGCCGTCGATTGCGATGTCGACGCCCGCGGGTACGGCGACCGGCAGTTTGCCGATGCGACTCATGTGGACCCCCTCTACCAGACGTAGGCGAGAACTTCTCCGCCTACTCCGCGCTTGGTGGCCTGCTTGTCGGTCAGCAGGCCAGATGACGTCGAGATGATCGCGGTGCCGAGTCCGCCCAGCACACGGGGCATGCCCGTCGCCTTGGCGTAGACGCGCAGGCCGGGCTTGGACACCCGCCGGACGCCAGCGATGCTGCGCTCACGGTTCGGCCCGTACTTCAGGTCGATGGTGAGCACGCGTCCAGGCTGTCCCTCTGGGGTATCGGCGATCTTGAAACCGGCGATGTACCCCTGCTCCTTCAAGATGGCCGCGATGTGGCCCTTGAGCTTGGAGTGCGGCATCGAGACCTCGTCGTGGAACGCCGAGTTCGCGTTACGCAGACGCGTGAGCATGTCTGCGATCGGATCTGTCATGGTCATTGATCTACTTCTTTCTCGCCGTGGTTCCCCAGCACCAGTAGTTACCGGGGCCTTCAGCGAATATGGATTGGTACTACCAGGAAGACTTGGTGACGCCGGGCAGTTCGCCCGCGTGGGCCATCTCGCGCAGGCAGATCCGGCATAGGCCGAACTTGCGGTACACCGAATGCGAACGACCGCAGCGCTGGCAACGCGTGTAGCCACGGACCGCGAACTTCGGCTTCGCCGCGGCCTTCATCCTAAGTGCCGTTTTTGCCATCAGATCAGCCCTTCATCGCGTGCCTGGCCGGCGAAGCGGAAGTGAGCGGCTACTCCGGTTGCCATCAGCTGTTCTCCTTAAAAGGGAAGCCGAGCGCCTTGAGCAGCGCGCGTCCCTCGTCGTCGGTCTTCGCGGACGTCACCACGGTGATGTCCATGCCTCGAGGCCGGTCGATCGAATCGGGGTCGATCTCATGGAACATCGACTGCTCGGTCAGGCCGAATGTGTAGTTGCCATTGCCGTCGAACTGCTGGTCCGACAACCCGCGGAAGTCACGGATGCGCGGCAGTGCCAGCGAGAGCAGGCGGTCCAGGAACTCCCACATCCGGTCGCCGCGCAGAGTGACCTTCGCGCCGATCGGCATGCCCTCGCGCAGCTTGAACTGCGCGATGGACTTGCGTGCCTTCTGCACGAGCGGCTTCTGACCGGTGATCAGCGTGAGATCGCGAACCGCTCCGTCCATCAGCTTGCTGTCCTTGGCCGCCTGGCCGACGCCCATGTTGACGACGATCTTGACCAGCCCAGGAATCTGCATCGGGTTGCCGAAGGAGAACTGCTCGCTCAGCGCCGGCGCAATCTCCTTGCGATAACGCACCTTCAGGCGTGGGACGGGAATTTCGGTTGCCGTAGTCACGACAGGTCCTTTCCGGAACGCCGCGAGACGCGCACGTTCTTACCGGTCTCGTCATCGCGCCGGTAACCGACTCGCGTCGCCTTGCCCTCGCTGTCGATGACCATGACATTGCTGGCGCTGATGGCGGCCTCGATGTGTTCGATGCCGCCGGCTTTGGCGCCGCGCGAGGTCGTGGACAGCCGCGTGTGCTTCTTGACACGGTTCACGCCCTCGACGACGACCTTGTTCGTAATCGGGTCGGCCGCGATGACCTTGCCCTTCACACCGCGATCCTTGCCTGCGATGACGACGATCTCGTCGCCCTTCTTGACCTTCATCAGAGAACCTCAGGTGCCAGAGAAATAATCTTCATGAACTTCTTGTCCCGCAGCTCGCGACCGACCGGGCCAAAGATGCGGGTGCCGCGCGGTTCGCCATCGGCCTTGATCAGCACAGCGGCGTTCTCGTCGAAGCGGATGTAGCTGCCATCCGGACGGCGACGCTCCTTGACGGTCCGGACGATGACCGCCTTGACGACGTCACCCTTCTTCACACCCGCCCCGGGCAGTGCGTCCTTGACGGTCGCGACGATGATGTCGCCGATACCGGCGTAACGGCGGCCGGAACCACCCATCACCCGGATGCACAAGATTTCCTTGGCACCGGTGTTGTCGGCGACGCGCAGTCGCGACTCCTGCTGAATCACTTCAACTCCAGATCTTTCTCAAGTCGATACGTCCCGGACGGCAGTCCGGCGATACCGGCTTCGCGGCTTGCAAAACTTTCGGTGTCTCTACTTGGCTTTCTCGACGACCTCGACCACTCGCCAGCGCTTGGACGCCGAGAGTGGGCGGGTCTCCATGATCAGCACCCGGTCACCGACGCCGACCGCATTGGTCTCATCATGTGCCTTGAGCTTGTTCGTGCGGCGCAGCACCTTGCCGTAGAGCGCGTGCTTGACACGGTCTTCGACGGCCACGACCACGGTCTTGTCCATCTTGTCACTGACGACCAGGCCCTCGCGGACCTTACGAGCCGAATCGCGACTCGTTGCTTCGGTTGACTCACTCATGATGCGGTAACACCTTCACTCGGAGCGACCGACAGCCCGAGCTCACGCTCGTGCAGGATCGTGTAGATCCGCGCGATGTCGTGACGGACCGTACGCAGTCGCCGGTTGTTGTCCAGCTGCCCGGTGGCCATCTGGAAGCGGAGGTTGAACAGCTCCTCCTTGGCCTCACGCAGCCGCGTCGCCAACTCGTCGCCATGCAGCTCACGCAGTTCACTCGTGTTCGTGGTCATCAGATGTCACCTGCTTCACGCTTGACGATGCGGCATTTCATGGGCAGCTTGTGGATCGCGCGGGTCAATGCCTGGCGAGCGACATCCTCGTTCGGGTACGAGAGCTCGAACAGCACCCGGCCCGGCTTGATGTTCGCGATCCACCACTCCGGCGAACCCTTGCCGGAACCCATGCGGGTCTCGGCCGGCTTCTTGGTCAGCGGGCGGTCGGGGTAGACGTTGATCCACACCTTGCCGCCACGCCGGATGTGCCGGTTGATCGCGATACGTGCCGCCTCGATCTGTCGGTTCGTGAGGTATGCCGGCTCCAAGGCCTGGATGCCGTACTCACCGAACGCGACCCGGGTGCCCCCTGACGCGGCGCCCTTGCGACTCGGGTGGTGCTGCTTGCGGTGTTTAACCCGCCGTGGGATGAGCATGATCAGCTCTCCGTGCTCTCGTTGGGCTCCGTGGTCGTAATGGCCGCAGGTGCGTCGGTCACGATCTCGGAAACTGCTTCGGCCTCAGTCGTCACCGGCGAGCTCTGCAGCTCTGGCTCTACTGCGGCCGCTTCGACGACGGGCGCCTCAGCAACCGGTGCTTCGGCGGCCGGAGCCTCGCCAGAGGCGGCGCGGCCGGCGTCAGTGCTGACCCCCGTCGTGCCCTGCGAGCCAGAGCGACGCGGACGAGCCGCGCCCGCTGGACGGTCGCGACGCTGGCGTAGCGCCTCGGCGGCCAGCGCCGCTTCGCGCTCGGCCCGACCACCGGTCGGTACCTCGCCCTTGTAGATCCAGACCTTCACGCCGATGCGGCCGAACGTCGTCTTGGCCTCGTAGAAGCCGTAGTCGATGTTCGCGCGCAGCGTGTGCAGCGGCACCCGGCCCTCGCGGTAGAACTCCGACCGCGACATTTCCGCGCCACCGAGTCGGCCGGAGCACTGTACCCGGATGCCCTTGACGCCCGGGCTCTTCAGCGTGGACTGCATGCTCTTACGCATCGCCCGCCGGAAGCTGACCCGGTTGGACAATTGCTCTGCCACACCCTGAGCCACCAACTGCGCGTCGCCTTCGGGGTTCTTGACCTCGAGGATGTTCAGCTGCACCTGCTTGCCGGTGAGCTTTTCCAGTTCGCCACGGATCCGGTCCGCCTCGGCGCCGCGGCGACCGATGACGATGCCCGGACGGGCGGTGTGGATGTCGACACGTACCCGGTCACGGGTGCGCTCGATCTCGACCTTGGAGATGCCGGCGCGCTCCATGCCTTTGGACATGAGGCGGCGGATCGCGACATCTTCCTTGACGTACTCGGCGTACTGCTTGTCAGCAAACCAGCGACTCTTCCAGTCGGTGGAGATGCCCAGGCGGAAGCCGTTCGGGTTGACCTTCTGGCCCATTAGCGTGCCCGTCCCTTCTTGCCGACCGGCGCGTCAACGCTCTCGACCTCGATGGTGATGTGGCTGGTGCGCTTACGAATCCGGAAGGCCCGGCCTTGCGCGCGCGGGCGGAACCGCTTCAACGTGGCGCCCTCGTCGACGAATGCACGCGAGATGATGAGCGTCTCGGGGTCCAATGAGAAGTTGTGCTCAGCGTTCGCGATCGCGCTCGCCAGCACCTTCGCAACCGGCTCGCTGGCCGCTTGCGGTGCGAACTTCAGCATCGCGAGCGATTCCTGCGCGGGCTTGTTGCGAATGAGGTCGACGATGCGCCGCGCCTTCATCGGCGTCACGCGGACGTGGGTCGCCCGCGCGAACGCGGTACGTACCTCGTCAGTGTTTGGGTTAGACATCTACCAGTCTCCGTTACTCAGGCGCGCCGTGCGCGGCGGTCGTCCTTGACGTGGCCCTTGAAGGTCCGCGTCGGGGCGAACTCGCCCAGCTTGTGGCCAACCATGCCCTCGGTGACGAACACCGGGACATGCTTGCGTCCGTCGTGCACCGCGATCGTGTGCCCGAGCATGTCCGGGATGATCGTGGAGCGCCGTGACCAGGTCTTGATCACGTTCTTGCTGCCCTTGTCGTTCTGGACGTCGACCTTCTTCAACAGATGGTCGTCGACGAACGGGCCCTTCTTCAGCGAGCGTGGCATCTACAGATCCTCTTAACGCTTCTTGTTGGTCTTGCGACGGCGGACGATCAGCTGGTCGCTGGCCTTGCGGCGACGGGTGCGGCCCTCGGGCTTGCCGTTCGGGTTCACCGGGTGCCGGCCACCAGACGTCTTACCCTCACCACCACCGTGGGGGTGATCGACAGGGTTCATGGCGACACCACGG
>JBDTDN010000084.1:0-10186 GCA_039923055.1 Jatrophihabitantaceae bacterium | reverse complement strand
AGTTGCCCGTCCGGGACACCTACCTGCGCAAAGGTGGTCCTGACCCGCACCGACACACGTGAGCAGACGACGCTCACCACGGCGGACGCGACATCGAAGCGGTACATCTTCACGAACCTGATCCCGGCAACGTACTCGGTGGCCATCACCGGCGCCGGCCTGCTACAGACCACTAGCCAGATCACGGTCCTGGCCGGCTCAACCATCAACTACGACATCCCCGTCGGCATCGTGCAGAACACCGTGTCCGGCCAGGTCACCGGACCGGCGCTGGGCAAGAGCGCAACGGTGGGCCCGCTGAACGGAGTGCCGGTCGCGCTTGGCCATCTGGACACCAGGACCACACCCGCGACTTTCGTGATCGACAAGGGCACCGACGGCCAGGACTTGATCACCTCGACCGCCACCAACGGGGCCGGCATAGTCGGTGCATTCAGCTTCACGACGGTGAACAACGGCACCTACGTTGCCCAGTACAACGTCGGCGCGAGCGGCAACCCGGCAAAGGCCGGCTACCAGAGCCAGGTCAGCACGTCCTTCGTCAACGTCACCAGCGGACAGGCCACCGCATTCCCCCCTGCGCAACTGGTCCGAGTCACCCACAATGTGACGCTCACGGTCTCTACGACCGATGATCTGGACGTGGTGAGCGGATCGACCGGCGTTGGCCTCACCTCGGCAGGCGATTCCACCTGGACGATGAGTCCGCTGCCCGTCAGTTCTGCCTCGATCACAGGCGGCGGCAACAAGTACACCTGGACGTTCAACGGCGTGCCTTCGGGCAACTGGCTCACTTCCATCACCCTGCCGAGCGGGCACTTCGGCACGCTGGCCGGTCTGTCCGGTGCCGATTCACTGACCTGCGCAGCGGGGACGGAGTCGACTCCGGTGGCGTGCACCTCACCGGGCGCCGACTCGGTGCAGGTGTCCGGCAGCGGATCCGGCGCTGATGTCACCGAGGCGTACCAACTCGACGAGTTCCAGGCAGGATTGTCCGTGCTCGCCCATCCACTCCAGGCAGACCCGAGTGTGACCCCGCCGGCCACAGTTTCCTTCACCGTGACGGACGCCGCCGCAACCCCCAATACCGTCTTCAGTAGCGGGTCATTCACTGTGAGCACCACTGCGCCCTCCTCGCCGACAGGGACATTCTGGGGCGCGGCCGGCACGACCTACACGGCAAGCGCCAGCACTACCGCGGCGAACTGGTCACCGGCCGGCCAGACGTACGCCAAGGCCAACCCGTCACGTTCCTTGGTTCTGAACGAGACCGGTGCGACGGTGAAGATCACCTTCAGCGGCACGACGTTCACCGGCAACGCGACCGTCAGCCTCGTTCCGCCCACCGGTAGCGGCATCACTGCGCCAGCGAATCAGACAGGCGCGGTCGGGGGCACGGTCACCTTCCTGGTGGTGCCGTTCGGTCGGTTCGGTTCGGACTGGACAGTGAACGTGACCGCCACCGGACTCACCGGCACAGCGACCTTCCCGGTGACGACGGCGAACCCCGCCGCGATCGCCGTTTCGATGCACTCGTGATCAGAGCCGAGCCATGGCTGCGGGCCCGACACAACGCGAACTTGATCGCCCGACCAAAATGTCGCGTGCGAGGCTCGGTCAGTGGATCGTGTGCGTCGCGATCAGGACGATCAGGGTGATCAGGGCAGCCGCACCCAGGGCCAGCAGCGCCCAGACCCACCACGCGACGCCCCTGTCCGGTTCGACGTACACCGCGGGCGGCGGAGGCGGCGCATAGACAGGCTCCGGCTCCGGCGCCAACTCCTGGACCGGGTACATCGATAGGCCGCAGCGCACGCAGATCTGCGCCGTCAGGGCGTTGGGCTCGGCACAGTGCGGGCAGGGCAACGACGCAACGGTGGCTCGGCCCACCGTGCCGGGCAGGCGGCGCAACGTTTCATCCGCTGACCGGGCCAAATTGTCGTAATAGACCCGGGACGGCGTCCAGAACAGCGGATAGTCGCAGGTCCGGCAGAAGTCCGTCGCCTCGCGCCGGTTGACCGTCACACTGGCGCTGGTTCCGCACTCTGGGCAGGTCAACGTTTCGGTCGTGGCAGGGGTGATCACCTCGATCACGGACGGCGCAGCGGGCGCGGCAGACTCCACCAAGGCGGTCTCGTCCACGCCGACCGCCGGCAGCGTCAGCGGTTCATCGATCCGCTCGATCACCCCCGTTGTCTGCCCATCGACCGGCAAGAAGTCACTGGTCATCGCGCGCCGCCCCTACCCTCTGCCGGCCAGATCCGGCGCTCACCCACATACAACTCGGCGTACACATGCGCCGGGACCTCGTCACGGACGAGTTCCACGAAGTCGGTCTCGGGCATCCAGCCGGTGGATTCCACCCGCATACGTACCCATGCAGTATCCGCCGGCGCCTCCCCTTCGCGCCACACTCCGCCGCCATCGCTCACCTCGGCCGGTCCGCCACTGATCAGTTCCAGGAACCTCGTGAGACCGAACGCCGTGCCGCGCCACGTCAGCGTCGCCGCCGCACCAGCGACGATGCGGCGCTGCAGTTCGTCGGCCAGCGACGGATCGATCGACTCCGTCCCGATCCAGGATCCGAGCCAGCGCACCATCGCGTCGGGAGCAACGGACACATCGGCGAGATAGTCGATGTTGTCCGCGTCTTCGATCAGCGACGAGCCGATCTGCTGGAAGATCGAGACGAATCGGACGAAGAAGTCGCCGGTGAGCATGCCGACCGGCAGCTGGTTGAGCAGCCACTGCGGGCTTCGCGACGCTCGCCGCGGCGTCGCCGGGAGCGCGGTCGATCTAGGCACGAGTGAGGTCATGTCAGCGAACCACGACCTGATGCGGCGCGGACAGGAACAGCGAGTGCTCGTCCAGCCGGATGACATCCTTCGCCGAGCCGATCCGCCGGCCGGTCCGCAGGTCGTACTCGAACAGCAGCGCCTCCTCGACCCGCTCGATGCCGTCCACCGTCTCGAGCAGTTGCGCGATGACCGCACCGTTGATATCGGCGTCGAAGGGCCATCCAGTGCCGTCCGGACCACCGGTGAGCGGGTTGATGTACCGGGTGAGGGTCTCTAATGCGCGCTGCCGGACGAGCCCGCTCGGGCGCCCAGGGCCGGTGTGCACGAGCGCGGCAACCGAGACACCCTGGTAGTACGGGGTGAAGACCTCAATCGCGGTACCGACCACGCGATGTGCGTCCAGGTGATCGGTGATGCGTCGCATCAGCGGCGCAGCTATCGCGAAGTCGTCCAGCCGATGATGTGCAGCATCCCCGCGCAACTGCGGGACAACGAGCAGCCGTACCGAGCCGTTTCCGCGTGAGGCAGGCAGGCAGCGTGCCCGTGCAACCTCGGCTGAAGACTCCAGCGTGAGCCGTTCGTAGTCACCGGCGGTGACGGCCCGCTGACCGGTGCGCAACGTCATGGGCCCGCGGACCTTGGCCTCCGGAACGGTCTCCGCGTCGACCCCGCCAATCGCGGGTGCAAGGTTGATCACGCCGCGCACGAAAGGTAACGAGGTGCGCAGCACTGTCAGCGTGCGTGCACCGACATTGCCACGCCCACCGCCGCCGTGCCGATACCCGGTGACCCTGAGCTGGGCCCCGTCGCGCGGGATGACTCCATGCTGGCGCACGGTTCCATCGGCGTAACGCACTCGTGGGCCGAAGCGCACTGCCCCGGTGCCGCTGTCCCACACGTAGTGGTGATCGTGAGCCCCGGAGGTCGTGAAGTCATCAACCTCGGTCCAGTCGACGACGCCGTCGCCGTCTGTGACCTGGACGAACTCGTTGTCGCGACGCGGCAGCACCGGGACGTGCGACACGAGGAACGATTGCGCGGGACTGCCGTCGCTGCGACCGAGCGCCTCGGTGTCGACGGTCTCGGAATGCTCGGCGGATACCGTACCGCCGAGCGCCGCCACGGCAACGCTGTGGATCCGCGGCGAGGCCTGGTAAGTGGGCTGACCGGGCTGCGGGACGAGCAACCTCGCCCGCAGCCAGAAGGCCGCTTCGTTTCCGACCGTCAGCAACTCGTGCTCCACCGGCACGAGCAGCACGATCTCACCGTTACGGTTCAGACCACCGGTCGAGTCCTCGTTCACCAGGGTCGGGATCCAGCCTTCGCCGTTCCACACCTCCCACGCCAGCGGCGGATTGCGCGGATCCACGCCAATCCCTTCGGCCTGTGCCTCCAGGCTCAACCGGATCACGCTACCTGCCAGGCTCTGCGCGAAACCGAGATAGAACCCATCCCCAGGGGTCAACACCTCAGAGGGGAAGCAGCGCACCCCGCTGACGTCGTACCGCAGGTCGTCCCACACGTCGATCACCCGCTGGTCCACGCTGACGGTCTTGGCCATCCGCAGTTCTGGCGGCGCGATCAGCAGGTCCTTCGTCGTGCTGAAGACGACGGCATCAGTGCCACCGCTGCCCGCACCGACCGCCGTCATGACCTGTGTGTTGGCCGGGACCACGACCGGCGCCTCGAGCACCGTCGAGAGCCAGAACGTGAGATCGACCCGTGCCACCGACGGCGGGAACGGTTCGATGCCGACCATGTTCAGGAAGTGGACGTACAGCCGCTCGGGCACCTGATTCACCCGGTACAACACCATCTCGCTCATCCACGCGAACAGCTCGATGAGCGCGACGCCGGGATCGGAGACGTTGTGATTGGTCCACTCCGGGCAGAATCGCGGGATCAGGCGCTTGGCCTCGTCGACGATGTCCTGGAACTTCCGGTCGTCGAGTTCTGGGGGAGGTAGGGGCATGGCGCGCTCGCTATTCCGAATCGTGTGGGATGACGTAGAACGGGTACACCAGATTGCGCCGATCGTTGGTCGCACGGACCCGGTAGACCACCTGAACGCGCACCAGCCCGTCGTCGTTCTCGTCCGGCGATGGCAGTACCTGCTCGACTTCCACGCGCGGCTCCCACTGGGCAAGCGCGTCACGTACCGCCTCGGCGATCAGGCCAAGCAGGTTGGGTGTGATCGGCTCGAAGAGCAGATCCCAGATCTTGCAGCCGAACTGCGGCCGCATGACGCGCTCACCCGGTGCGGTAAGCAGCACGATCCGCATCGAGCGCTCGAGATCTTCCGGCCCGTCGGTGAGCCGGATCGCGCCGGTGTGGTCGACGCTCATCGGCCAACTGAATCCACGCCCGATGAACGAAGCGTCGTAACGCACCGTCTCGTCGGCGCGGGTAGGCAGCGATTCGGTCATCAGTTGATCGCCACCATCCCGCCCTTCAGCGTCAGCATGCCGCCGCCGTCCACACTCGCCGTGCCTTCAGCCTTTACATCGATCATCGCGGCCTGGACGGCCACCTTCGAATCACTCTTCAGCGCGACACCCGCGGAACCTTCGATATCGACCTGGGTCGTCGCCTTCAGGGTGATCTTGTTGCCCTCGATCGTGACGTTGCCCTGTCCGTCGATCACGAACTTGGCGTCACCGGCCTTGATCGAGACAGGGATTCTGGCAGGAACCTCGAGCTCGAACCGGTCCTTGCCCAGACGCAACTTGTGCTCGCCGCCCGCGAGCACCAACTGTAGATGCTGGTCGGACTCACCGGACCCGTCCCCCATTTCGATCACGTGTCCAAGCCGCGAGGTGATGCGGCGGAAGTTCACTTCATTGTTGGTCACGGCGGCGGTACCGCTCGGTAGCTTATTCTCCTTGCTGAACAACCCGCCCAGCACCACCGGATGCCGCGAGTCGCCGCGTTCGAAGCCGACCAGCACCTCGTCGTTGATCTCTGGCAGGAACTCCGAACCGCGGCCCTTGCCGACACCCAGACCGACGATGCGCGCCCACGCACTCTCGATTGCGCCGCCCGCGGCCGAGTATTTGACCTTCACCCGACCGACATTGTCCGGGTCGGCAAGGTTGGTCACCACGGCGGTGAGCAGGCCCGCGATCTCGAACCCGGGATCAGGGGCGCTCGGGCCCAACGTGTCCACCAGACCTCCGGGCCGAATCGGTCCAGCCACGAAGCGGGTGTAGAAGCCGTCGGTACGAAAGATGTGCTCTACCTGGCTCACCACGTAGCTGCCAGATGCCGGCCCGGCACCGGTGACGTTGACCTTGGTCATCAGCTTGATCGCTGGGTTGATCAGGCCGCTACCGCGGGCGGTGACCGCACTTGCCACCACGTCGTTGTACATCGCATTCGCGAGGATCCCCGCATCGCTGGCGTTGACAGGGTTCTGGTCAAAACTCGACTGGACCGACTTGTGCAGACTCTGCGGCTTGTCTCCGATGTATGCCGAGACAAAATCCGAGGTTGCGGTGGTCCCGGGCGTCTCGTTTTCCCCTTTGACGTCCTGCTGCGCATTCGCATCCCAGCCGGTGACCGTTACACCGGTCGGACGCAGCGCCGAAGCCCGGACGGAGAACTCGGTGAGGTCCTCCATCAGAACCACGCCGACCGAGCCCTTGTCGGCGCCAACATCTTCGATGCACAGCGCCCCGCCCTCCACCCACCAAACTGCCCCAGCGCGGCGCGTGATCGAATCCAGAAAGGCGAGGTCCGACCCTCCTTGCAGCAGGTAGTCGTTGATCCCGGCCAATTTGGTCGATGAGTTTTTGAGCGACAGTCCGGCCCCCCCCATGACCTGGCTGAGCGCGTCGGCATAGCTGGCCTGCAGAAAGGTCCGCACGTTCGTGCCGAGTGCCAGCCGGTAACCCTGATCGTCGACGGTCACCACCAGTTCCGGGCTGTCACTTGAGGACTGTTCCAGGCTGACGCCGGTAACGACTCCGGACATCAGTTCTCCCCCGCCTTGCACTGCGATCGAGACCGCGGTGCCGAGAGCGAACTTGTTGTCGGCCGACAGTTGATATCCCCAGTCAGCAAATCTCAGCGTCGTGCGAGCAATCAGGCACAGCGCGCGTTCGACGCGAAGTCCAGTGATCGCGATCAGCCAGTTGGCAGGCAGGCTCGTGCCGTTCACCCGGACATCCGGCGCGAGGACGCCGATCGCGGTCATGTCACGCCCCGGCGCGGAATGTTCAGCAGTGTGCCGGGTCGGATGGCCAGCGGATCCTCGATGCCGTTGGCCCCCGCGAGCTCGCGCCAGCGGGTCGAATCGCCGTAGTACTTTGCCGAGATCCGATCCAGCGTCTCGCCCGGCTGAACACGGTGGACCCGGTGCGGTCGGGGCGTGCCCGAGGTGGGGTTCTGCGGCCCGAACGCCTGCGACTCCTCGAACTGGCGCAGTTCCAGATGCATCTGCGCCCGCAGCGGAACGCCGGAGGAGGAGAAGTAGGTGAAGGACAGACCTAGATCGCGTACGACGGCAGGAAAGGAATGCAGGTCCCCCCAGTGGAACGTCACCGTGGACGGTCGCGCATTGTTGGTGGTTTCGTCAGTCCCTGGCCGGCTGGTATCCACGTCCATCAGCGCCATTATCTTGCCGGTGTACTTCGTGACGGCGGTGCCGTCTGAGGTGGTGTCGAAGACCAGATCCAAGCGCAGCCAGCCCGAGTCGGCCCCGAGGTAGCGCAGTTTGGAGACGCCCTTGCCTGGCATCGGGTCGGCGGCCCAGTTGTTGCGACGACCCAAGGTGATGGCGGACGGGTTGAACAGGCAGGGGATGCGGGTGCCGCTCTCCAATTGCAGGAAGGCCTTTTCCAGTTCTGCCATCTAGAACACTCCCGGGGTATGGCGCCGGCCGCGACGTTCGAGTTCGTCGATGACGCGCTGCTCGATCTTTTCGACTACCTTGTCGACGATCCGTTCCAGTTCTTGGTTCGGGATCGCCTTGGGCTGGACGGAGTCGGGTTGGTACCCATCAGCACCCATTAATTCGGGAACATAAGGATTGTCGTAGCCGCTGGGCGCACCCATGCTCTGACCTCCCGTACCGTCGACAAGTCTTCTGATCGTAGGTTGACCCGACGCTACCGAGCGGAATAGCTCAGCGGTGGCCTGTACCAGCGAGCTCCGTCCGTTACTGCGCGCATATTCGGCTGCCGATCCGGAGGCGGGCAGGCCCGATACCCCACCCGGCGCGGGCGATGGGGCCAGAGACGAGGTGCGGGCAACTGCGGGAACGAGCGGCGCAGCATCCGGCGTCCGGATACTGACCGGTGGTGGCGCCGGCAGGTAGCGACGATGCAGTGCCGGTTCCGCCAAGGAGTCCAGGCGGGCGAGTTGCCGGCGTAATCCAGATGCCGGACGCGCAGTACCGGTGCGCCCTGCCTGTTGCCACATCCCGGCGTCGTCCCGACCGTCACCGTTCTGGCCGCCAGCACCGACAGCGCGTGCGCCCGCGGCGGCCAGCGCATGCGCGGGTGCGGACCGCCGCACGGCCGAGCTCGCGGAGTCGAGCGAGTTGCGCGCACCTGCTGCCGTGGGCGCCGTCGAACCTCGCACGGCGCCGATCGCCGAACCCATGGCTGGAAGAATCTGGTACGCGGGTGAGAATCCGCTCGCCAGTGAGTGCCGGCGCAAGGGGCTGGCCGGGCGGGCCGAGGCGATCAGCTCGGGCATCGCCATCGCACCGAACCGCGCGGCGGGCGCGCTGGTGGCAGCGGACCCCGCGTACTCGGCCGCCGGATGACCGGCCTGGGTCGCCCTCCTTACGCTCGCCGCGCTCAAGCGCGGCTCTGTCGCGAGGCTCTCCGTGTGGGGATGGTACGACCGTTCGGCCGGGGTGCTCTCGTGTTGTCCGGCACGCGCGCGCGGCAATATCGACGGGGTCGTCGACACTGTCCCGGCGGGTTGACGCTGCGGGGACGCCGACGGCGGGTTGGCCGGGCGCCCAGTTTTCGGGTCAGCCGATTCGGCCGGACTTGAGGACGCGGTGGTTCCAGCGGGCCGCTGGATGGCAGCCGCACTGGACGCGGTAGTCGGCGCCGCACCGGCATACGGGCGAGCGCTGGCGGCGACATTCACGACCGAACGCACGACGGGCAGCGCGGGCAGCGCCGGGGCGCGGCTCGCCCCAGTCGCGGCGAGCCGGGCGATCGACAGCGATGGGCGCAGTTCGTCCGATCCACGCTGTGCCCGTCCCAGCGACCGAGTGCTGGCAAACGCCAGGCCACGAGCGCCTGGAAATCCTGCCGTACCAGTGGATTCTGCCCGCTGGGCAGTCGTGGGCGTTGCATCCTGCTGCCCGCGCGGAGCGTTTGCCCCCTGGGCGGCATCGGCTGGCACAAGGGAGCGGCCGCGGGCGGCCGGACTGGCTGGGCCCACTGTCTGAACATCTCCGGTCCCACCGGCGATTCGGTCGACGGACCGGTCGGCCGGTTCCGGAGCGGCGTGCCGTGCCACTACCGGCGAGAGCGGCGCATTCGCGACAACGGGCGGCAACCCTGTTGGCGCTGCCGGCACATTCGCTGCAGCAGGCGCCGAACCGAGGGCGGCTGCGGTCCCCGACCCCGGTGCAGAAGCCTGCGCAGGTAAGGGCGCAGACGGCGCCGAGGTATGCCCTGCAGACGCGGGAGCAGACGCAGACGCAGACACGGGTGCAGGTGACGCAGACGAAGGCACAGGTGACACGGCCACCGTCGATGCCTGAGTGGCAGGCGAGGCGATCGCTGAAGTCTGCTGCGCGGGCACGGTTCGGGTAGCGATCGGTACCGCGGCGGGCCGTGGTGCGGCCTCCACGGTACGGGCCGCGGGGCGCAGCGGGTGGGTCGCGCCAATCATTCGGCGCAGCGGGGCCAGCGGCGTGGCCATCGAGTTGTTCGGTGTCAGTGCGCCGGCCAACCCACCAGGTTGCGCCAGCGATGCGTCAGTCACGCGATGCAGCGCCGGCACCTCGGATGGCGCGAACTGCGACTCGGCGGCGGTCCGGTGGCCAGATGCGGTCGGGCTCGGGTCACGTGTGTCAGTAGTTGGCCGCCCAGAAGCCGCTCGATCTGCCGATCTTGCGGGCACACTACTGTCCGGCGAGGTGGCCGCGACAGGCGAAGGTGCCGGCGCGACGGACGAGGTGACGGTCTGACCGGGCCGGATTTCCGGGCGCGATAGCGCGGGCGAAGCCGTCCGTACAGCCGCAACCGGTGAGCTGACCATTCCAGTGAGCGACGATGCCGTCGCCGTCGGCGACGGAACAGTGCCGGTGGCTGTCGCGACGGGCTGAACACTCGCCGCTCCCGCAGTCGACCGCGGTCGCGGCGCTGCAGCGACTGGCAGCGGACGGCGGCGGACGGCGGCGAGACATCGTGAGCCGA
>JBDTDN010000083.1:0-3666 GCA_039923055.1 Jatrophihabitantaceae bacterium | reverse complement strand
GATGCCGACGTCAGCAGTTCGTCGGTCTCGATCGCCAATGCGATGAAGTACTCGCTGAACACCACCTTCGATCAACTCGCGCAGCAGGCCGGGCCGCCGAACGTCGCGAAGACTGCGCACGCCGCTGGCATCGCGAGGACCAATAGCAACGGCGATCCGACGCTGGTCGGCAGCAGCGGCCAGACCGGCTTCGGCATCGGGATCGGTGACTATCCGGTCAGCCCGCTGGACCAGGCGGTCGGCTTCGCGACGTTCGACAACGGCGGCGTGCACAACGCTGCGTACTTCGTGCAGAAGGCCACCGACTCCTCCGGCACGATCGTGTACCAGCACAAGGCGGCACCGAACCGGGCCCTCGATGCGAAGGTGGCCAACGACGTCACCCTGTCGCTGCAGCCGATCGCCGCGTGGTCCAACGATCCGCTGTCAGGTGGCCGGGTGTCCGCCGCCAAGACCGGTACCGAGGGCATCTTCAACGATCCGAACGGCAACAACAGCGACGCCTGGATGGTTGGCTACACGCCCCAGGTGTCCGTCGCGGTGTGGACCGGCAGCGGCAACTCGACGACGCCGATCTTCAACGCCAACGGGGCACCGGAGTACGGTTCGGACCTTCCTGGACGCACCTGGCAGGCATTCATGAACAGCTACCTCGCCGACAAGCCGAGTCTGCCGATGGTCACCAAGCAGATGATCACGATCAACGGGGACACGATCACTCCGACGCACAGTGCCAGCCCCACGCCGTCGCCCACGAAATCCAAGAGCCCGTCGCCGTCGAACACCCGCAAGACTACGTTCGCCCCGGTCTCCACCACGCCACCGGTCACCGGTCTGCCCACGGTCACGCCGTCGCCGACCCCGAGCCCCGTCTGCACCACCCCATTGCTCGGGCCGGTCAAATGTACGATGCCGAGTTCCGGCGGCTGATCCGGGCCATGTCAGGATGAACGCGTGACTGCGCCGACCGACCAGAGCGCGGCGGCCGCCGCACCTGGTCAGCCTGAGTTCCCCAGCCACGTGGATCTGACAGTGAGCAGGGCCAGCGCGGGTATCGGTGGACGCTGGGGACGGCACGCCGGCTTGCGAATCGGCAGTTGGTGGACGCCGACCAGGGTGCTGCTCGCCTTCACCTGCCTGACCCTGCTGTTGGGCTTCGTGCAGAAAGCACCGTGCGCAACAGGGGATTGGACGGGCTCCAAGCAGTACACCCACGCCTGCTACAGCGACGTCATCCCGCTCTGGAGCGACGAGCGACTGGACATCGGTGTCGTGCCGTACCGGGACACCGCCGTCGAGTACCCGGTGCTGACCGGCGCGTTCATGTGGGGCACCGCGGAACTGACGCGGGGCGTGCACGCGATCGCTGACAGTTGGTCCGAGGTGGTCGTGTTCGGCGTCCTGACCTCGATCCTGCTCGCCCTGTGCGCCCTGTTCGTCACCGCGAGCACAGCCCGGACCGCCCGGCGCCGCCCGTACGACGCGGCGATCTTCGCGCTGTCGCCGTTGCTGGTCTTCCACGCGTTCACGAACTGGGACCTGCTGGCAATGGCCTTTGCCAGTGGGGCAATGTGGGCGTGGTCGACCCGAAAACCCGTGCTCGCCGGCACACTGATCGGGCTCGGGACCGCGGCAAAGCTGTATCCGGTCTTCCTGCTCGTGGCCATCGTGATCCTGGCCTACCGCACCCGGCGCTACGCCCCGGCGGTATGGGCGATCGTGGCCAGCGCCGTAGCCTGGGCCGCCGTCAATCTGCCGATCGCTGCGGCCTATCACCATGGCTGGTGGGAGTTCTACCGGTTCAGCATGGACCGTCCGACCGAGCGCAGCACGATCTGGGCGATCGCCAAGACGCTCGCCAACGGTGGCGCGGGCGCGACTGATTCGGCGTACTGGGTCCCGCCCGGTGCTGCGGTGGCGTTGCTGCTGGTTGCGGCGCTGCTGCTCGTGGCGTTCTTGGGCCTGCGCGCACCGGTCAAACCTCGCCTGGCGCAGTTGGCCTTCCTAGCCGTGCTCGCCTTCTTACTCACGACAAAGGTGTGGAGCCCGCAGTACTCACTGTGGCTGGTGCCGCTGCTGGCGCTGGCGCGACCTCGCTGGCGGCTGGCACTGGTCTGGCAGTTCTGCGAGATCGCGGTGTGGATCATGACGTTGACGCTGCTGCTCGGGCTCGGTGACGGTCAGCAGGCGCACGGTATCGGTTACGGCTGGCTGATCTTGTTACTGCTCGCACGCGACGGCTTGCTGCTCGCACTCGCCGGGCTGATCGTCCGTGACATGTGGCACCCGGAACTGGATGTCGTCCGAACAGGCGGCCTCGATGACCCCGGCGGCGGGTGCTTCGACGGGGCGGTCGACCATCTTGCCCGAGATCCGGCCCGGTATCAGGAGTTGCCGAGTACGGCACCCGTAACCCACACTCAACAGGCTCGTTAGACTCGGTGTCGAGTGTAAATTCGATGTCAGGATGCAGTTACGCAGGGAGACAAGGCATGTTTGGACGTCAGAGCACGGCTCGTCGGGTCGGTCGGGGCAGCCGTTGGCTTGCTACTGCCGCCGGACTCGCGATCGCCGGCGCCACAGTCCTGGCCATGGCACCCGCCGGCGCCGCCCCCGTCACCCCCGTCGCTGCCACGTTCGGACTGACCGGCGTCACGACCTCGAACTGTCCCAGCCTGTCGACCGGCGGTGCGGACATCTGGGTGACGCCCGGCGGTGAGCTCGACTTCAAGACCTCGCTCGCCAGCGTCAACCTGCTGAGCATCCCGATCAGTACGGCCCTGATCGCGGGCTTGGACGGCGAGCTCGTGATCGACCCGACCGCCAAGGTACCGACCAAGATCGCAGTTCAGACCACCAAGGTCGAGAAGTTGGCGACCCTCGGCACCGGCGATCACGCATACACATTCACGGCCACGGCCGTCAACGTCGGCGGGTTGCTGCCCATCCCGCTCAACGCGGGCAGCGTCCGCACCGGGCTGTCACTGGTCTGGAAGGGCACCATCCACGTCACCACGGACGCAGCCAAGTGCGGAATTTCCGTCTCCACGCCGGCTGTCGGCATCCAGTTGCCGGGCATGGCACCGATCGTCATTCTTCCGCAGATCACCGTGCCGACGATCGCGGTTCCGAACCTGGTTCCGACCGGACTGCCGCTGCCGGGCGTAACCAAGTCGACGACGTCGGCATCGAAGGCGCCGGCTACGGGTGCCCCGGCCTACGCCGGGATGCCGGTCACCATTCCGGACCTGGTCGTTCCCAAGGGTGACGGACCCGCAGTCGGCGGTGGCATCGGAATCCTGCCCGCATTCGGCGCCGAGCTGCCCGCGTTCGGCGGCTCGGGCGTTCCGCAGCCATTGACCGGGAGCACGAGCACACCGTCCGCGCTGCCTATCACGACTGCCGGGGCTGCTCAGCCCGCTGCGCAGTCACAGTCGGTCGAGCTCGCGTCCAGCCCGTCCTCGACCGCGCAGATGCCCGTACTGCTCGCGATCATCGCGGTCATCGCCCTCTCGCTGGTCACCGCGACGTACGCCAAGCTCTATATCGCGCGCAAGCCCCGCTGACGCTGACTCTTCGCGATTTCAGGATTCGGGACCTCGGCCGGTAGGCTGAACGGGTTCGTCTGTCGTGATCTCGGGCCGCATAGTGCCCGGCTCCTCCAGT
>JBDTDN010000082.1:0-3938 GCA_039923055.1 Jatrophihabitantaceae bacterium | reverse complement strand
ATCTCACCCAGTTTGGTCAGCTCGTCCGGGAACGCAGCCCGGACCGTCAGCCGTCGCAGAGCCTTCACCCGGCTCAAGCTAGCACCTGCCGGAAAGGCTTACAGGAGCCGCCTGACTCGGTACGGTGGGACTGTGGTTGGACGATTCGGACTCACTGACATCAGCCCCGTCATCGGCTCTACCGTCTCGGGCGAGTTCCCGGCGCGGTCGGTCGTCGGCGAGCCCATCCCGGTCTCGGCGACGGTGTTCCGCGAGGGGCACGACGCGGTCGGCGCCAGCGTCCTGTTGCGCGATCCGTCGGGACGGGAGGTCGCGACGGTCCGGATGACCCCCGGTGCGATCGGTACGGACCGCTGGCACGCCGACGTAGTGGCAGCCGCGCCCGGGCTATGGACGTTCTCCGTCCAGGCGTGGAGCGACCCGCTCTCGACGTGGCACCACGCCGTCACCGTCAAGTTGGACGCCGGGCAGGGCAGCGAGGACCTCACCAACGACCTGGAGGACGGGGCGCGGCTGTTCGAGCGACTGGCTAAATCATTGCGCAAGGCCGATCGGGCGCGGGCCCTGGCCGCGGCACGCGCGCTGCGGGACGCGTCCCTGGACTTGGCGCACCGCATTGCACCTGCACTGGATGAATTCCTGCAGGCGTTGATCCACGAGCACCCCGTCCGCGAGCTGGTCACGTCCTCACCGGCGTACCCGCTCTGGGTCGACCGTCCACGTGCCTTGTTCAGCTCCTGGTACGAGTTCTTCCCGCGTTCGATCGGTGCCACGCTGGCCGGTGACGCCGCCACTCCCGCCAGGCCACTGCGACACGGCACCTTCACCGACGCCACCGCCCACCTGGACTACGTCGCCTCGCTCGGCTTCGACGTCGTCTATCTGCCGCCGATCCATCCGATCGGGACGGTCAACCGCAAGGGACCGAACAACACCCTGGTCGCCGCATCGTGGGACGTCGGCTCGCCGTGGGCGATCGGGTCCGCCGAGGGTGGGCACGACGCGATCCACCCCGCACTCGGGACGATGGCCGACTTCACTGCGTTCGTCGCGCGCGCCCGGGAACTGGGCATGGAGGTGGCGCTCGACTTCGCGCTGCAGTGCGCACCGGACCATCCGTGGGTCACGTCACACCCGGCGTGGTTCACGACGCGGCCGGACGGCACCGTCGCGTATGCGGAGAATCCGCCGAAGAAGTACCAGGACATCTACCCGCTCAACTTCGACAACGACAGCGACGGGTTGTACGCCGAGTGCCTGCGGGTCGTCCGGGTCTGGATGGCCGCCGGCGTCCGGATCTTCCGCGTTGACAACCCGCACACCAAACCGCTGAACTTCTGGCAGTGGCTAATCGCTCAGGTTCGCGAGAGCGACCCGGACGTGCTGTTCCTGGCCGAGGCGTTCACCCGGCCGGCGATGATGCACGAGTTGGCCAAGGTCGGCTTCCACCAGAGCTACACCTATTTCACCTGGCGGACCGGCCGCGACGAACTGGCCGACTACGCCCGCGAACTGGTCGCGTCAGCCGACCACATGCGGCCCAACTTCTTCGTCAACACCCCGGACATCCTGCACGACTACCTCGTGCACGGCGGCCCGGCGGCGTTCGCGATCCGGGCCGTACTGGCTTCGATGCTGTCGCCGAACTGGGGCGTGTATTCCGGGTATGAGTTGTACGAGCATCTGAACGCCAAGCCCGGCAGCGAGGACTACCTGGACTCGGAGAAGTACCAGTTACGGCCGCGAGACTTCGCCGGGGCGATCGAGGACGGCCGCTCACTTGCGCCACTGATCGCGACCTTGAACGCGGCCCGCCGCGCGCATCCAGCGCTGCAGCAACTGCGCAACCTGTGGATCCACCAGGTCGACAACCCGGACGTGCTCGCGTTCAGCAAGCGCGATGCGGCGACCGGTGACACCGTGCTGGTCATCTGCACCGTCGACCCGAGCGAGGCGCGCGAGGCGACCGTGTCCGTCGACCTGGACGCGCTGGGCCTGGCGTGGGACAGCGGTTACACCGTCCACGACCTGCTGACCGGCGCCGAGTACCGGTGGGGCGAGCACAACTACGTCCGCCTGGACCCGCACGCCCAACCCGCCCACATCTTCATCGTCCAGCCCTGATAGCGCGCCTCGCCAACATGACCGCGCAGCGGAACACCTGGCCAGAGTCTGGTCAAGCTTCGACCTGGGCGCATGAATCGGGTAGGAAGGAAAGGTGACGACTTCGCCGCTCTCCGTCCCGCCGAACGGCCCAGAAACCGCTTCCAGTCAGAGAGTCGGCAACGACGACGGATGGGACGGGATCCAGGCCGCGCAGCCGGCCGTGCCACAGGACCCGGACTGGTTCAAGCGAGCCGTCTTCTACGAGGTGCTGGTGCGCGGCTTCGCCGACTCCAACGGCGACGGCACTGGTGATCTGCTCGGGCTCACCGACAAGCTGGACTACCTGCAATGGCTGGGCATCGACTGCCTGTGGCTGCCGCCGTTCTACCCCTCCCCACTGCGCGATGGCGGCTATGACGTCAGCGATTACACCGGTGTGCTGCCCGAATTCGGCACGATCGAGGACTTCAAGTCCTTCCTGGCGGCTGCACACTCCCGCGGAATCCGGGTGATCGTCGACTTCGTCATGAACCACACCTCCGATGCGCATCCGTGGTTCCAGGCCAGCCGCAGCGACCCGACCGGTCCGTACGGCGATTTCTATGTCTGGAACGACGACGATCGCAGATTTCCGGACGCCCGGATCATCTTCGTCGACACCGAGCCGGCCAACTGGACCTTCGACCCGGTGCGCAAGCAGTACTTCTGGCACCGTTTCTTCAGCCATCAGCCGGACCTGAACTTCGACTCCCCCGCCGTGCAACAGGCGATCATCGATGCGCTGCGGTTCTGGTTGGACATCGGCATCGACGGGTTCCGCCTGGATGCCGTCCCGTACCTGTTCGTCCGCGACGGCACGAACGGTGAGAACCTGCCCGAGACGCACGAGTTCCTTCGCCGACTGCGTAAGGAGGTGGACCGCGACTACCCCGACCGCGTGCTGCTGTGCGAGGCGAATCAGTGGCCGGATGACGTCGTTGAATACTTCGGCGATCCGACGACCGGCGACGAGTGTCATATGGCGTTCCACTTTCCCGTCATGCCGCGCATCTTCATGGCGGTGCGCAGGGAATCCAGGTACCCGATCTCGGAGATCATGGAGCAGACGCCGGCTATTCCCGCCAACTGCCAGTGGGGCATCTTCCTGCGCAACCACGATGAGTTGACGCTTGAGATGGTGACCGACGAAGAGCGCGACTACATGTGGAACGAGTACGCCACGGACCCGCGGATGAAGGCCAACATCGGCATCCGTCGTCGTCTCGCACCGCTGCTGGAGAACGACGTCAACCAGATCGAACTGTTCACCGCGCTGCTGCTCTCGCTGCCCGGCTCGCCCGTGCTCTATTACGGCGACGAGATCGGGATGGGCGACAACATCTGGCTCGGCGACCGCGACGGGGTTCGCACCCCGATGCAGTGGACTCCGGATCGCAACTCCGGCTTCTCGACGTGCGATCCGGGCCGGCTGTACCTACCGGTGAACATGGACTCGATCTACGGCTTCCAGGTGACGAACGTCGAATCACAGACGCGCAACACGTCCTCGTTGCTGCACTGGACGCGGCGAATGGTCCATCTGCGTAAGGCAAATCCCGCCTTCGGGCTCGGTACATTCTCCGACCTCGGCGGCAGCAACCCGTCCGTGCTGAGCTTCGTCCGCGAGTTCGGCGACGACATCGTGCTGTGCGTGAACAACCTCTCGCGTTTCCCACAGCCGGTCGAGCTCGACCTTCGCCAGTGGGAGGGCGCGGAGCCCGTCGAACTTCTCGGTGGCGCGCACTTCCCACGGATCGGAGAACTGCCCTACCTGCTGACCGTGGCCGGGCACG
>JBDTDN010000081.1:0-10007 GCA_039923055.1 Jatrophihabitantaceae bacterium | reverse complement strand
CCGGGCCGACCACAACTGACTGCTCACCTTTCTATATCTACTGAAGCCGGCTTGATCAGCCGCCGACGCCCGCGTTCACGAAGTCGTAGATGCCGAACGCCAAAGCGTTGTTCGACGTCACGTTCATCAGCCGCGGGTTGCGGTAGTACAGGTTCTTGCCCCAGTAGATGGGCATGTAAACAGCCGCGGCCATGATGGCCTCGTCAAGAGACTTCCAATCGGCCTCGGTTGCCTTGCCGGCGGGCGCCTCGTCCAGAACCTTGTTGACCGTCGGGTCATTCAGGCTGGGGTAGTTGGTGTTACCCGTCGGAACGATCGAGTTGCCGTTGGCGATCGACTGGTAGAAGCCGACACCGGTCGGGAAGTCGGCTCCCCAGCCGGCCAGGGCGATACCCAGGCCCTGGTTCTTGATGTTCTGCGGCGAGCCGATGAACGTCGAGTAGTACGTCGACGCGTCGGCGGTCGCACCGGTGACCTTGATGCCGACCCGGGCCAGCGCGGTCTGCTCGGCCTGGAAGGCCGCCTTCGCGTGCTGGCTGGGCGTGGCGTACGCCATCTTCGTGGCGAAGCCGTTCGGCTGGCCACAGGCCGCCAACTCGGACTTCGCCTTGGTGAGGTCGCCTGTGTTGTCGGCACCGACCGGGTACGGGTTCAGTGTCGGGTCGTTGCCCGAGATACCCGGCGGGGTCATCGAACCGGCGATCTGGCCGGAAACCGCGCCACCATAGGCCTGCATCAGCGCCGCCTTGTTGCTGGCGTAGAAGATCGCAGCCCGGCAGTGCTGGTTAGTGATCACGGACTGGAACACCGGCATGTACTGCGTGAAGGCAGTCACCGGGTCATCGGCGTTCTTCTTCAGATCCGGGTTGGTGAGGATCTGCGCCTGGAAGGCCGCGCCCACGTTCGCCGATGCGTTGGCGTCAGCTGTGCCCGCCTTGAGCTTGTTGTCGACGTCGGTCGGGTCGGTGTCGATGGTCAGAACGACCTTGTCGACCAACGGGTGCCGAATCGTGTCCGTCGCCTGACTCCAGTTCGGATTGCGCACGAAGGTGATCTGCTGCTTCTCCGTGTAGGACTGGATCATGTACGGGCCGGAGGACATCGGGTGCTTGGTGTACGTGGCACCCACGAAGCCGGAGCCACCCTCGGTCTTGGCCGGTACCGGTGCGGACGCGGCCATCGCCATCAGGTAGTTGAAGTCAGCGTTGGCGCCGGTCAGGTTGAAGGTGATCTTGTTACCGTCCACGGTCATGCCGACGTCGTTCACGCCACCCTTGTAGGGGCCAGCGTACTTCGCCGGCGCCTTGATCCCGGTGGTGAAGTACGAGGACGGGCCGCCGTTGATCACGTCGGTGGCCCACAGCCGGGAGATGCCGTACTGCACGTCTGCCGCAGTGATCGGGCTGCCGTCGGACCACTTCAGGCCGGACTTGAGCGTGTACGTCCACTGGGTGAAGTCGGCGTTGTGCGTGCCCATGTCCGTGGCCAGATCGGGCGCGAGCGTGAACGTGGAGCCGTTGACCGAGGAGTAACCGATCAGCGAGCGGGTGAACAGCCGCTGCATGTTCCAGCACCAGCCGTAGTAGGTCCGCTGCGGGTCCCAGGAGTCACAGTCGGCGGTGGACAGCAGGTTCAGCGTGCCGCCGGTCTTGGTCGACGGGTTCACAATCGCATCGAAGGACGCGTTGAAGCCCGACGCCGTCTTGACGGTGCTCCCTGTGCTCGGGCCCGCGCCCGTGCCTGTGCTCGTACCGGACGGCGTGCCGGGATTTGACCCGCCGCTACTGCTGCAGGACGACAGCACAGTCACCGCCGCCGCAACGAGGCTGACCGCGATCGTCAGTCTGGATTTCGTTCTCATTGGTCGATTTCCACCCTTCCTTACTAGAAATTCTCGCAACCCCTTGGTGTGGTCGCGCCGGCACAGAGCCGGAATTGCGCCCGAGGACCGACGGTCCGCGGGTGGAGCCGAACGGGACGCGGACATCAGCGTGACGACTTCGGGTCGAGGGCATCACGCAGTCCGTCACCGAACAGATTGAACGCGAGCACCGCGATGAAGATCGCAATGCCCGGGCAGAAAAGATACGTCGGGTCCACCTGGAAGTACTGGCCCGCGTCGGAGAGCATGCTGCCCCAGGACACCGTCGGCGACTGAACGCCGACGCCGAGGAAGGAGAGGCCGGCCTCGGCGAGCATGAAGTTCGGGATCGACAACGTGGCGTACACGAGAATCGGCCCGATCAGGTTCGGCAGGATCTCCCGGCTCATGATCCGGTAGTTCGAGGCGCCCAGGCTGCGTGCGGCGTCGACGAACTCCTTCTCACGCAGCGACAAGACCTGCCCGCGCACGATCCGGCCGATGTACGGGAAGGCGAAGAAGCCGATCACAAAGACCAACACTGCATAGCGCAGCACCTGCCCGGACATGCCCAGGAACGAGTCCACCTGACTGAAGACCGTGATCAGCGCGATGGAGAACAGCAGGACCGGGAAGGCCAGCAACGTGTCCATCGACCGCGCGATCATCGTGTCCCAGATCCCACGGTAGTAGCCGGCCAGAACCCCCAGCGAGATCCCGAACACGAGTGCGAGCAGCAGCGCCAGTGACGAGATGATCATGGAGGTGCGGGCGCCGTAGATGATCTGTGCGAGGACGTCCTGACCGGACACCGGTGTGACGCCCAGCCAGTGGTCGCCGGTGATGCCGCCGTAGTGGCCCAGGGGCATCGTGGTGCTCGGGTCGGTCAGGTTGTTGGGCACGGTGTTGTTCTGTGCCACGTAGCTGTGCCCGTACAAGTCGGTCAACTGCTTGGCGAAGATCGCGACCAGCACGATCAGCAGTGCGACGATCCCGCCGGTCATGGCCACCTTGTCGCGCAGCAGGCTTCGCATCGCGATCCGGCCGAGCGAGCGACCCTCGATCGCCTTGTCGCCGGCGGGAATCTCGACGTCGCCAAGCGGAGCGGCAAGCTCCAACTCACCCATTGGCAGCGACATAAGTCGAACTTCCTCCTGTGTCTACGTCAGCAGGGTCTCCGCAGACGCACGTGGTGGCGCGGTGCGAGGTTATGCCTTGCGCTGCGTCGCTTAACAGTGCTTCGCCGGGTTGACACCAGATCGTGACCGTCAACCCATTTCCGACATTAAGTTACACAGCCTGATAACCGAACGATCGGTCAGTAGGCCGCGAACACACTCTAAGGCACGTTTGTGGTGCGCAACGCATGTCAGCCAAGTGTTGCCGAACCGTAACCGGCAGGTCACTGGCGAGCCTCAGCTGCGGACGGCCACCGTGGGTGGTCGATCAGCGGATAGGTCGGCATCGTTCAGCGTCGGTCGGCGAGAAACGGGAAGTCCCTTCGCGCCCGACTGACAGCGTCGGCTTCGACGTCGGCAACCAGGACTGCCTCCTCGGGGCCGCCCTCGAAGACGGTGTGCCCCATCGGGTCGATGAGCGCGGAGTCGCCGACATAGTCCAGGTGTTTGACGGTGCCGGCGATACCGACGCGGTTGACGCCGAGCACGTACGCCTGGTTCTCGATGGCCCGAGCGGGCAGGAGGGCTCGCCAGTGATCGCGGCGGCGTTCGGGCCAGTTCGAGGGCAGCAGGTACAGGTCCGTCTCGGGGGCTCGCGCCCAGAACTCGTCGGCGAAGCGCAGGTCGTAACAGATGAAGACCGTTACCCGCAGGCCGTCTACTTCCACGGTCAGGTGCCGATCGCCGGCCGCATAGTGCTCATGCTCGCCGGAATAGGTGAACGGGTGGATCTTGGCGTAGCGGTGGACGGTGCCGTCCGGGGCTGCGAGGACGGCATTGTTGCGGTAGTTGCCGTCGGCCCCCTGCTGGGCGATCGTGCCGAGCAGGTAAGCGCCGTGCATGCTCGCCTGCTCGCGCAGGAACTGCTCGGTGAAGCCGCCCTCGGGCTCGGCCGTGCGTTCGGGATGCATCGAGAAACCGGTCGCGAACATCTCCGGCAACACGATCAGCCGGGCTTGCCGAGCGGCCGCGTCGGCGATCATCGGGGCGACGTGCGCGCAAGTTGCCTCGGCGTCCTCCCAGACGATGTCGTGCTGGATCGCGGCGAGCCTCACTGTGCCTTCTTGATTCTGTTAAGGGCATCGGCGAGAACTTCTGGCCGTTTGCAGAATGCGAAACGCACGTAGGTGTCTCCTGCCGCGGAGTCGTAGAAGACGCTGCTGGGGATGGCGACGACGCCACTGCTGTGCGGCAGATCGCGGCAGAAGTCAATGGCGTTGCGTTTGACGTCGACGGTGGCGAAGTAGGTCGCCTGCGGGCGAGCGACGTCGAAGCCGAGGTCGCTCAGGCCGTCGCAGAGCAGGTCGCGCTGACGCTGCAGGCCGATGGCGATTGCGGTCAGGTCGGTGCCGAGGGCGGTTGCGACGGCTGGCTGGAACGGCGCGCCGTTGACGTAGGTGAGGAACTGTTTGACCGTACGGACGGCGGCGAGCAGGGGCGGTGGCGCGCACGCCCAACCGATCTTCCAGCCCGTCACGCTGAACGTCTTGCCCGCACTGGAGATCGTGACCGTGCGTTCGCGCATTCCGGGCAGGGTGGCGATTGGCGTATGGGCGTGGCCGTCGAAGGTGAGGTGCTCGTAGACCTCGTCGGCGATGACGATCAGGTCGTGCTGCCGGGCCGCTGCGGCGATGGTTTGCAATTCGGCGGCGGTGAAGACCTTGCCGGTCGGATTGTGGGGCGTGTTGAGCAGGATCGCCTTGGTACGTCGGGTGATTGCGGCGTTCAGATCGTCGGGGTCGAACGTCCAGCCGTCGTGGTCCCGACGCAGCGTGACGGTGCGGCGCTCGGCCCCGGCCAGGGCGACGCAGGCGGCGTAGGAGTCGTAGTACGGCTCGAACATGACGACCTCGTCGTCGGGTCCGGTCAGTGCGAGGACTGCTGCGGCGATGGCCTCGGTGGCACCGGCCGTGACGAGGACTTCGTCGGCAGGGTCATAGGCGAGGGCGTAGTGACGCTGCTGGTGCGTGGCGATGGCCTGGCGCAGTTCGGCAATGCCGGGACCGGGTGGGTATTGGTTGTGGCCGGTGCGGATGGCGTGGGCGGCGGCTTCGAGCAGTTCTGGCGGGCCGTCGGTGTCGGGGAAACCCTGGCCGAGGTTGATGCTGTCGGTTGCTGTGGCCAGCGCTGACATCTCCGCGAAGATCGTCGTCCCGAACCCTCGCATCCGCTCCACCAGAGGGTCCACCTCGCCAGCCTATCCCCGACTTTGACCCCGCCATCGAGGTAACTGCCCGCAAAATGCACCGATGGCGGGGTCAAAGTCGAATCGGCGGGAGGGTGCTTGGATGGGCCGATGGGGAGTGGCGGCGTGCTGACGCTGCGCGGACTGTGGTGGCGGCGCGGGCTAACGCTTGCGATGCTCGCAGTCGCGATCGTCACCACGACGGCTGCCGCGTTGGGACCGCTGTACGCCCGGGCCGCGGCGGAGTCCACGCTGCACGACCAGCTCACCAGTTCCGGCTCCACGCCGGGTCTGCACTTCGCGACCGACAACGTCGAGGCCTACAGCGACATCGTCGACGGCGTCCGGAGCCAGATCCCCGCCGATGGCAGTGTGCGCGGCTACCCCAGTTCGATCGAAGGGATCTACACACCGGACAAGGGCGTCGGCGTCACCGCTGCATCGGATGGCAGTTCAGGCGGGGTGACGACGCACCTGGCGTGGCGGCAGGGTCAGTGCCAGCATCTGGTGATCACCAGCGGACACTGTCCGACCGAGGCCGGCCAGGCGCTGGTCAGCGAGCGGACGGTCTCGGCCGGGATCTACGGCTTCAAGCTCGGTGCGACCCTGACATTCAGCGGCCTGCAGAATGAGGTCGGCGACGGCGACAGCTCGACCTATCCGCCATTACGGCTGAAGGTGGTCGGCACCTATCTGCCCAAGGACGTCGGCGAGACGTATTGGTTCGACCGAAGCTACTTCGACGCCCACGCCGCTCTCAGCAGCGAAAATCGGGACACGGTGGACAGCGTCTTTGTCGCCCAGGCCGCGCTGGCGGGCGTTAACGCGCAGGGGACGTACGACCAGCCTGGTTTCGAGATAGACGTGGACTTCCCGCTGGACGCGGACCAGATCCGGCTGAGCAACCTCACCACATTGAAGACCGACGTGGCCGCGCTGCAGCTCAAATACAGCCCGCTGGCCACCATTCGAGTCCAGACGGGACTGACCGGTGTGCTTGCTGCCGCCGATCATCAGCGCTCCCTGGTGAACACCGGCACGTTGCTGGTCACCCTGCAATTGGGGTTGCTTGCCTGGCTGGTGCTGTTCCAGGTGATCGCCGATGCGGTGGGCGCGCGCGGCAATGAGATCGCCCTGTCCAAGTTGCGCGGCCGCTCCGGCCTGGCGACGGTCCGCTTCGGTCTCGGCGAGCCGCTGATACTGCTCGCGCTTGCCGTCCCGATCGGTATTTCGCTGGCCGTGCTGGTCACGCATCTGCTCGCCGCGCACGTACTTGTCGTGGGCACGCCAGTAGTGCTGACCGGCGGCACAGTGTGGGCGGCGCTGGCCGCATTCGCCGGGGGCGCCATTGCGGCGGGGCTGGCCGCGCATCGCACTTTGACGCGGTCGGTGCTCGCGCAGTGGCGACAAACCGCGAACCGTCTCGGGCACAGCCGGGCGCTGCTGGCGCTGGATATCGTCCTTGCATTCGCCGCAGTCGCCGGTCTGGTGGCGCTACGAGCCGGGCACACCAGCGGCAGTGGCAACGACTCGGCCGCGCTGCTGGCGCCAGGATTGCTCGTCTTCGCGGTGGCGCTGATCGGGGTACGACTGCTGCCATTGGCCTGCCGCGCGCTGCTTCCGGTGACGCGGGCCCGGCGGTCGACGGCGCTGTTCCTGGCCGTGCGACAGGTGGCTCGTCGCCCGGCCGGACTGCGGTTGGCCGCGCTGCTGGCCGTCGCGCTCGGGCTGGCCAGCTTCGCCGTGGCCGGTGAGTCGATCGCGCAGGGCAATCGCAACGCTCGCGCGCAGGGCGAGCTCGGCGCGAGCCAGGTGCTGAATGTGCTGTACGCCAACGGGCACGACCCCGAGCAGATCGTCGACAAGCTCGACCCGCAGGGACAGTGGGGCATGGCGGTGGCGTCCTGGCTGCCGGACGGCGGGGTTTCGGTCAACGGTTACCTGCTCGCCGTGGACGCCAGTCGCTTCTCGGCTGTCGCCGAGCCGGCACGCGGCGGACCCAGCCCAGCGCAGATCGCCGCTGCGATTGCGGTGACGACCGTCCCGAGGCTGACGCTGACCGGTAGGACATTGCACGTCGTGATCACGGCGTCGGGCCTGACGTCCGGTCCGACACCGGACGTCCAGATCAACCTGAGCACGCCGACCCAGCCGTACCTGAACGTCTATGCCGGACCGTTGCAGCCCGGCACCCACACCTACGCTGCGCCCATTCCTTGCGGGGCTACCTGCACCTTCCGTGGCCTGACGTGGGACCGCCCGATCACCGCCAACCAGCCGATGCGCGGCACGGTTACCGTCGGCTCGATCTCCGTCGACGCCGACCAGCCCATCGACGCGCGACTCGACCAACCCGGCGCCTGGCGGTCGGCAATACCGCAGGGGCAAGCGAGCGACGTACTGCGCGCCGGAACTGACGGGCTGCGCGACGAGTTCACCAACCAGAACGGCGGCTACGGCGGCATCGCGTACGCCTTCCCGCCCAGTCCGCTACACGCGGTGGCGGTGCCTGGCGCACTCGCCGACCCCCGGCCGGATCCCGGACAGTTGCAAGACGCAAGCGGCACGACCGCGACGTTCACGATCGCGCAGTACGCAAGCGTGTTGCCGTGGGTGCTGAACAACGGCGTGCTGGTCGACCTGCCCTACCTACGCGCCAGCCTGCCCAGCTTCGACACCGAGGCGAACTGGCAGGTGTGGCTCGGACCGAACGCCCCGCCGGACGCGGACGCAAGGTTGCGCGTCGCGGGCCTGCTGGTGCAGTCGGTCCATACCGTCTCCGCGCGCGTCACGGTGCTTGCCCGGCAGGGTCCGGCGCTGGCATTGCTGCTGTTGCTTGCCACCGCGATCGCCGGCGCCGCCCTGGCCGCGGGCGGAACCGCCATCTCGATCAGCGCCAGCGGCCGCAGGCGTTCGTACGAACTGGCGGCGCTGCGCACCGTCGGGGTACCTCGCCGGGCCTTGCTGCGTTCGGGGATCCTCGAGCAATTGTTCCTGTTGTTGACAGCGGTGGTGCTAGGTGTCCCGGCCGGGCTCGTTGCTGCTCGACTGGCGATGCCAGTCATCCCGCAGTTCGCCGACACCACGCCGATCGCGATGCGTTACGTGCCGAACTGGTCGGTGACCTCGCTGTTCACCGGCGGCTTCGTGGTGTTGCTGGTGCTGACCGCCGTGCTCGCGTCCTGGTCGTTGATCCGGGCTGCGGTGCCCGCTCGGTTGCGCGAGAGTGAGCAGTGATGGACACGACCGGCCTGCCTGTGCGTTGCGTCGGACTGAACCACGTGTACGAGGTGGACGGTGTGAGCACCGTCGCGCTGATCGACGTCGAGTTCAGCGTCAGCGAGGGCGAGGCGGTCGCTGTACTCGGCCCGTCCGGCTCGGGAAAGTCGACGCTGCTGACCGTGCTGGCGGGACTGCAGCGCCCCACGTCAGGGCAGGTTTTCCTCGGTGCGGACGACGTCACTGTCATGAGCGAGCGCGAGTTGCTGGACTTGCGCGGCCGTGCCGTGTCCATCGTCGTGCAGAACCCGACACGCAATCTGCTCGCGTACGGCACTGCGGAGCAGAACATTCGCTTCGCCCGCACCGGCACACCGGCGCACCGTCGGCGGCGGCTGCCCGATCCGGTCGAGTTGCTGCGCATGCTCGGCTTGGACTCGCTGGCCGGACAGCCCGTCGGCCGCATGTCCGGTGGCGAGCAGCAGCGGGTGTCGGTGGCGCTGGGCATGGCTACCGCTCCCGGCTTGTTGCTCGCCGACGAGCCAACCAGCCAGTTGGACACCGAGAACAGCGAACGGGTCGTGCGCTTGCTGCGTCGCATCACGGCCGAGTTCGGCACAACCGTCATCGCCGTGACCCACGACCGCACCGTCGGCTCCGCCCTGGGCCGGATGATCACCATGAGCGAGGGACGGGCGGACGACCACGACCAGCACGTCGAGCAGTTCACCACGATCGGCAACGACGGCAGCGTCGTGCTGCCTGCGGACGTGCGCGACCGACTGCCACTCGGCGGCCGCGCGCGGATCGTGCGTAAGGCCCACGGCGTGGAACTGATCGGCGAACCGGCCGAGGAGGGTCAGCTGTGAGCACGCACCGAGCGCGACACGGAGCCGATCGGGACGGTTCTGCCTACCGGCCGACCGCAGGTCCGGACTCTGTGGAGACGGCAGGCGAGGACGCGGCGATGGATTTCGAGGTGACGCTCGAGGCGAGACCCACGGCACGGCCGGTCACTACGCCGCCGGGCAGCGGACCACCAAGCACGACGCTGCCGAGGATCGAGCGGTTACCCCCGCAGACCGGTGCCCTGCATGGGCGCGATCTGCATTACGCGCGCGCCGGCCGCACGATCCTGGACGGCGTCTGGATGTCGGCCCAGCCCGGACAGTCGCTTGCGATCATGGGCCCTTCGGGCAGCGGGAAGTCGAGCCTGCTGGCCCTGCTCGCCGGCCTTGAGCGGCCCGACAGCGGCGAGATCGTTCGCGACCCGCCTGTCGGTCGGGTCGGCCTGGTGCTGCAGGGATACGGCCTGGTCTCGTTGTTGACTGCGGCCGAGAACGTTGAGGTGCCGCTGCAGGCCGGGGCTGGACCCACTGGTGGCGGTAGTGCCTCGAAACGACTGACTCCGGCGCAGATCCAGCAGCGCGCCGGAGGATTGCTTGCCGCCGTCGGCCTGGCCGAGGTCGCCGACCATCTCACCGAGCAACTGTCCGGCGGCCAGCAGCAGCGCGTGGCGATCGCCCGGGCCCTGGCGGTCGAGCCGGACGTCGTCCTCGCCGAC
>JBDTDN010000080.1:0-2787 GCA_039923055.1 Jatrophihabitantaceae bacterium | reverse complement strand
CGTCTTCCGGCTCGGCTTGTGGGTCTTGTGCTTCCGCGGCCCTTGGGGGATTGCCCGGGTTCCAGTGACCGGGCCGCAGCGGGTGGAGGTGGTGACGCAGGCGGTGACGTCGTTGGTGAGGATGGTTTGGTTCCAGCCATTGATGAAGTCGACGTGTTCAGTGTTGGTTGAGCCCTGCATGGTCGGTGTCATGGAGACGGTCAGCCCGGCCGCGCTGGATGTGGGGTAGTTGACGTGGAACACGATCTGCGGGATCTGGATGGGGTGCGAGCTGGGGCATCCGGTCGCGGTCCGGTAGACGACGTTGGACTGCTCAGCACCGGCGAGGGTGTGCCCGTCCCAGCAGGAGGGGAAGGTGACGATGAGTCGAAGGTCGGTGCCTGCTGCGCAGTCGTGGGGGATCGCGGTGGCCTTCGACCTGCCGCTGCGATCGTCGCAGGTCCAGTCGATGACCGAGATCGACTGTGGCGTGGTCGCGGACTCGTTGCCGGCGATCATCTGCAGCCCGACCGGGACGCTCTGGACCATCTGGGTGTCCTTGGCCGGCCTGCGCCAGTAGATCAGCGCGGCACTAGGGGTAAGCGCGGTCCCGTTCTGATACACAACGGGCGTCCAGTACGCGGAGGAGTCGGCGCTAGTGCTGCATGTTGTCGATCCGCCCACCAGAGACGTTGCGGTTGAGGACGCCGAGGTGGTGGTGTTGCCGTAGAAGTCGTGGTGCATCGCCGCGCCTGGATCATTCGGAGCCAGGATCGGATCGTCTGCGGCCTCATGGCTGTAACCGCAGCGGTCGGTGAAGATCCCCGTCTGGCCAGCACCGGACGGGAACCCGCTCGTGGACACCGTGGCTCCGCTGCCCGTGGTGCTGGAGGTTTGGCCGGTCATGGCCGCCGCGGTCACGCCACCGGCCAGAACGACCAGAGCCAGCGTCGCCGTACTGATCAGAACGAGCCGACGCCGACCTGTCGACCGGACTACCTCACGCACACGCATCACCGTTGGGTCCTCTCGTTGCAGTGACCCTGAGCATGAGCGGACAACAACACGTCCTTGTTCGGCGCATGTCAGAGTTCTGTACGGGAACCAAGCTCGTTATGGACGATGGTGCCTGCGTGATGACACGCGTACCGCGCGTAGTCAGGATGCTCGCCGGACGGCGAGCAGTGCGATGTCGTCGTTGGTCTGTGTGGCGCCGACCATCATGCATGACGGTGCGAGACACGATTTCTGGCAAATCTGAGCTCACGACGGCGCGAAGACGTTGCGGCTCGTCGCCGATCGGTTCGTCGCGGCGTTCGACGAGACCGTCGGTAGAGCAGCAGCACGCCGCCGGGAGGTAGGTCCACGGTCTTCGCTTCTCGGCGAACATCGGTAAGGGCGCCCAGCGGCGGCCCGACGGAAGCTGCAGCAGTTCCGAATCGGCGCCCGGTGTCGAGAGTACCGGCGGTAAATGACCGGTCGAACACAGCTGGAACCGCTCGTACGGCGGCGCGGAGATCGCACAGATCACGGTCACATCTTGCCGAACTCGAAGTGCTGAACTTTCCGGTCAGTCAGCCTGAGCACCCGCTCAGCGGCGACCGGCAGCAGTTCGGCGTCACCGGCGGTGAAGGGTCGATGGTCCAGGCGGCCGACGTGGATAACCCCGAGCAACTCATCGGACCTCTTCTTCCAGTCCGTACGCTGCACGTGCGACCAGTCCGGTCGCGCCCTCGTCACGCAGGAGCACCGCCGCGGTGTCTGGGTCGAGGATCGAGCGGACACGATCGAGTAGTTCGGTAAGCAGATCCTGAAGGTCAAGCCGCGACAGCGAGGTGTCAGTGACCGCCAACAGGTGGCTAAGCCGTTCGGCGCCGTCCTCGTCTGGCACGCGTGAGCGTAGCTGACTGCTTGCCTTCGAGCCGGCTGCCGATTTCGCTCGATTCGGTCCGGATGGCGACGGCGACTAGGCCGTATCGACAGACTCAATCGTCCAGGCGTTCTGCAGGCCGGTCAACTCAAGAATGCGCATGACCCGCGGCGACGGATCCTGAAGTCTGAAGGCCAGCCCCGCATCCGTAGCATTCCCAGCGAGTTGAACGATCGCGCCGATACCGATCGAGTCCATGAACGTGACATCGGCCAGATTCAAGACGATCTCCGAACAACCCGCCGCATCGACCGCCGCACGGCCGGCGGAAACCAGATCGGGACAACTCTGCATATCGATGGCACCGCCCAGGGTGATCGTGTGCCGGCCAGCATCGGTGACGGCGATTGCGATCGTCAGCTCCATCGCCGAATCGTAGAGCAGCAGCTCAACAAAACGTAACATCGGCAGTTCCGCGCGACGCCCGAAACCCTGGCACCCGAACTAGCCGCACGACGAGCTCGGTTAGGTTTACCGACCATCAGGGAACAAATCGGACGTGGCCGCAGACAAGAACAATCCCAGCTACTACACGTTGCCGCTGCCTAACGGTGCCGATGCCCCCGCGTTGGCTCGGCGCTACCTCGCCGAACATGCCTCCTGGCTCGAACCCGACGTCCTTGACGATGCACTACTCATTGTCAGTGAACTCGTAACGAACGCCATCAGACACGGTCAACCCGACATCTTTCTCAGCCTGCGCAACGACCCACCCCGCGTGGGTGTCGCCATCCAGGACGCTGGCCGGCACATGCCGAGGTTGACAGATTTCGCACCGGGCAATACCGAGCCCACCGGACGCGGACTACTGGTCGTCGATGCCCTCGCCGACGACTGGGGCGTCGTCCCTCGAGAATCGCCGCCCGGAAAAACCATAT
>JBDTDN010000079.1:0-4873 GCA_039923055.1 Jatrophihabitantaceae bacterium | reverse complement strand
GAGGTGATAGCCACAGCAGGAACGCCCTTCAGGAATCGCCGAATCGATGCCGGAACTGGCGCCGAGACAGATGGGTCTGCCGTGATCGTAGGGTTCAACTGGCGTGGAATCCGGTTGCGACTCGCGGTACTGGCGTTACTGCTGTTGCTCGTGGTGTCGGCTCATGTCGCGCGGCGACGGCTCAGACGGGCAGGAACCACAGGTGTCAGAGCGCCGGGAACCACAGGGTGATCTCGCGGTTCGCCGACTCGGGTGCGTCCGAGCCGTGCACGAGGTTCTGCTGGACGGCCAGGCCCCAGTCCCGACCCAGATCGCCGCGAATCGTGCCGGGCGCGGCGACGGTCGGGTCGGTGGCGCCGGCCAGCGACCGGAAGCCCTCGATGACCCGCTGCCCCTCGGCCACGATCGCGACGACCGGCCCGGAACTCATGAAGTCGACCAGTGGCTGATAGAACGGCTTGCTCCGATGCTCCGCATAGTGCTCGGCCAGTAACTCGACCCCAACGCTGCGCTGATCCATCGCCACAATGCGGTATCCCTTGGCCTGAATGCGCGACAGTATCTCGCCGGTGAGGCCACGGCGCACGCCGTCGGGCTTGACGAGGATGAGGGTGCGTTCCAGATTCATCTCAGTCACCCGGCGAGCGTATCTTCTCGCTGAATTTGCTCTTGCCAGCCTGCCTAGAACACGTTCTACTTCCAGATATGATGAAGACGAAGCCAAAAGGTCTGGACCGGCCGAGCACCACGAAGATCATCAAACTCATGTCGACAGCGCACACCTGGCTGTATCGCCGTACTGGCGGCCGGCTCGGGCGCAAGTGGCGCGTTGGCAGCGCCTTTCGCAACGGCGTCCCGATCTGCCTGGTGACGACAACCGGCAAGAAGTCCGGTCTACTGCGCACGATCCCCCTGCTGCATGCGGTCGACGGAGATCGCGTGATCCTGGTTGCCTCCCAAGGCGGCTTGCCGACCAACCCGCAGTGGTACTGGAACCTCGTCGCGGACCCGAACGTGACGGTGCAGTTCGGCCGCACCACGCGGCGCATGCGAGCCCGCACCGCCAATCCCGCCGAGCGGGCCAGCCTATGGCCGATGCTGGTCAAGGTGTACGCGGACTACGCCTCCTACGCCGAGTGGACCGACCGTGAGATCCCGGTAGTCATCTGCGAGCCGATCGGCTGAGCTACGGCCGGCCGGACCCCTACGGTCGGCCACACCTACTTTGTGAGGAACTTCTCGATCCGCGCGGTGGCCTCGGCCGTGAGGACCGCGCGGCTGATCGTCGAAGCCTCGTCAAGGGCGTTCTGTTCCCGCGAGGTGGCCCAGGACTGCCGGATCAGCCTCTTGGCCTGACCGAGTGCGAACATCGACTCGCTCGCCAGCCGGGCGGCAATCTCCTGCCCGCGACCGAGGTAGGCGTCGTCGTCCGCGACCTCGGTGATCAATCCCCAGCTCAGCGCCTCGTCCGCTGTGAGCACCCGTCCGGTCAATGCAAACTCCAGCGCCCGTTGCTGCCCGATCGCACGCGGCAGCAGGTACGACACGCCGCAGTCCGGCGTCAGCCCGATGCCGGCGTACGCGAGGACGAACTTCGTCGAGCGCGCCGCCACCACAATGTCGGAGTTGAGCACGAACGACAACCCGGCGCCGGCGACCGCTCCCTGAACGGCGGCCACCACCGGCTTGTCCAACTCAGACATCCGTCGCAGCGCAATCTCCAACACGGTCGCGAGTTCGTGCAGGTTCGCTCCACGATCGCCACCGGCCCATCGAGGCCACGTCTCCGCCCGCACAGAACCGACGCCCCTCACCGCTGAGCAGCACCACCTTCACCGCGTCGTCGGCCGCGGCCGTCACCGCGGCATTCATGGCGTGTCCGGCCGGCAGGTCGATCGCGTTCGAGGCGTCCGGTCGGGTCAGTACGATCCGCTCGATCGCCCCGTCGCGCGAAAAATGCACGCCGTCCCCACTCATCGATTCATTCCCCTGTCGGTTTCGACGTCGGTGTGCGTCCTCCGGCTGATCAGACGTTGCGCCGGTACTGGCCGCCGACCTCGAAGAACGTATCGGTGATCTGTCCCAGCGAACACACCCGCGCGGCGTCCATCAGTTCGGCGAAGACGTTCTCGCCGCTCGTGACCGAGTCCCGCAGGCGAGCCAACGCCTGGTCCGCGGACGACTTGTGCCGGGAGCGGAAGTCGGCCAGCCGATGCAACTGGGACTGCTTCTCCTGTTCGGTACCGCGGGCCAACTCCAGCGTCGGGTGCTCGTCCTCGCCATCCGCCGCACGAAACGTGTTGACGCCGATGATCGGCAAGCTGCCGTCGTGCTTGCGGTGCTCGTACAGCATCGACTCGTCCTGGATCTTGCCCCGCTGGTAACCGGTCTCCATCGCGCCGAGCACGCCACCGCGCTCGGTGATGCGATCGAACTCCAACAGCACGGCTTGCTCGACCAGTTCGGTGAGTTCCTCCACGACGAACGAGCCCTGTAACGGATTCTCATTCGCGGCCAGCCCGTACTCGCGGTTGATGATCAGCTGAATCGCCAGCGCTCGCCGCACCGATTGCGCGGACGGTGTCGTGACGGCCTCGTCGTAGGCGTTGGTGTGCAGGCTGTTGCAGTTGTCCTGCAGGGCGTTGAGCGCCTGCAGCGTAGTGCGGATATCGTTGAAGCTCATCTCCTGCGCGTGCAGCGACCGGCCCGAGGTCTGCACGTGGTACTTCAGCTTCTGCGACCGCTCGCTCGCGCCGTACTTGTCCCGCATCGCCACGGCCCAGATCCGGCGCGCGACCCGGCCCAGCACGGTGTACTCGGCGTCCATGCCATTGGAGAAGAAGAACGACAGGTTCGGGGCGAAGTCGTCGATGTCCATGCCACGCGCGAGGTAGGACTCCACGTAGGTGAACCCGTTCGCGAGGGTGAACGCGAGTTGGCTGATGGGGTTCGCGCCGGCCTCGGCGATGTGGTAGCCGGAGATGGACACGGAGTAGAAGTTGCGGACCTTGTTCTGGATGAACCACTGCTCGATGTCGGCCATCATCCGCAGGCTGAAGTCGGTGGAGAAGATGCAGGTGTTCTGGCCCTGGTCCTCCTTGAGGATGTCCGCCTGCACGGTGCCGCGGACGGTGGCCAGCACTCGCGCGCGCACCTCGGCCGCCTCTGCCGCGGACGGCTCGCGCCCCTCGGCGTCGCGGAACTTGTCGAGTTCGGCGTCGATCGCGGTGTTCAGGAAGAACGCGAGGATCGTCGGTGCCGGGCCGTTGATCGTCATCGACACCGAGGTGTTCGGTGCACACAGGTCAAAGCCCGCGTAAAGCGCCTTCATGTCGTCCAGCGTCGCGATCGAAACGCCGGAGGTGCCGACCTTGCCGTAGATGTCCGGCCGCTCGCCCGGATCTCGCCCGTAGAGGGTCACCGAGTCGAACGCGGTCGACAGCCGGGTGGCGGGCTGACCTTCGGAGAGCAGATGGAAGCGGCGGTTGGTGCGGAACGCGTCGCCCTCGCCGGCAAACATCCGCGCCGGGTCTTCACCATCCCGTTTGAAGGGGAACACCCCTGCGGTGAAAGGGAAATAGCCGGGCAGGTTTTCGCGACGAAGGAAGCTGATCAGCTCACCGTCGTCGGTGTATCTCGGCAGCGCGACCCGAGGGATGCTGTTGCCGGACAGCGTTGTGCGGCGCAGCGTGGTGTGGCTCGCCTTGCCGCGGACGGTGACGACCTGCTGATCGCCGGAGTACGACTGGACGACCGACGGCCAGGTGCGAAGTGCGTCCAGAGCGGCTGGGTCCATCGCCGCCTCGGCCTGCTCGGCCAGTGTGTGCAGTGACTGCAGCGTCGTCGCGACCGAGTCCGGTGTCAGGTGCGACTGGGAGTGTTGGGCGTCGAAGGCCACCTGCGCACGCACGGCGAGTTGCCGCTGGCGCGCTAGCTCGCTCTGTCGTTCGGTCTGGTCGTGGTAGCCGCGGATGGTGTCGGCGATCTCAGCCAAGTAGCGGACGCGGCGCGCGGGAACCGGCGCCCAGAGCCCGGTCGATGCCTTCACGTTGACCGGAGGCAACACGCCCTCGACGATCGAAAGCCCTTTGTCAGCAAGGTGATCACGCAGATACTGATACAGCGCGGTAACGCCGTCATCGTTGAAGCTCGCCGCGGACGTGCCGAAGACCGGCATGTCCTCCCACGCGACGCCGAACGCCTCGCGGTTGCGCACCAACTGGCGAGCAACGTCACGACGGGCGTCGTCCGAACCGCGCCGCTCGAACTTGTTGATCGCCACGACGTCCGCGTAATCGAGCATGTCGATCTTCTCCAACTGCGACTGCGCACCGAACTCCGCCGTCATCACGTACAGCGAGAGATCGACGAAGTCGACGACGCCGGAGTCGCCTTGGCCGATGCCAGGCGTCTCGATAATGATCAGGTCAAAGCCGGCTGCCTTGCAGGCGAGCACGATGTCCGGCAGCCCGTCAGGCACCTCTGCGGTACTGCCACGGGTGGCCATCGAACGGAAGAACACCCGGTCTCCCCCGAGACAGTTCATCCGGATCCGGTCACCGAGCAGCGCGCCACCACCGCGGCGGCGCGTCGGGTCGATCGCCAGGACGGCCGTACGGAGCTTGTCCTGCTGATCCAGCCGCAGCCGGTAGATCAGCTCGTCGGTCAGTGAAGATTTGCCTGACCCGCCGGTGCCGGTGATGCCCAGCACGACGCCATGACCTGCGCCCGCCGTCCGCAGGTGGGCGAGGTCGTCAGTTGCGATCGTCCCGAACTCGATACCGGAGATAACCTGCCCGAGCGTGGCCTCATCACCAGTGGCTAACGCGTCCACCCCCACGGCCGGGTCCGGGCGTGCACCGTTGCACTCGGC
>JBDTDN010000078.1:0-19145 GCA_039923055.1 Jatrophihabitantaceae bacterium | reverse complement strand
CGCGAGTGGCATCAGGGACGAGAGCATTGATGAGCGTGGACTTGCCGACGCCGGAATGTCCTACGAGCACGGACATCTGGCCGCGGAGCCGATCGCGAACCTCGTCCAGTGGCCCGCCTCGACGGGTAACGACCGAGGGCACTGAAAGCGCCTCGTATCGAGCCAACGTCGGTTCGGCCGAGGCAAGATCGGCCTTGGTCAGGCACAGCACGGGCTCCATCCCGGCGGTGAGGGCAGCGACGATGCAACGGTCGATCAGCCCGAAACTCGGCTCCGGATCGGCAAGCGCTGCAACGATCACGAGTTGATCGGCATTCGCGACGATCACCCGCTCGAACGGGTCGTTGTCGTCGGCCGTGCGGCGCAGCACCGTCCGGCGCTCGGCCAGACGCACGATCCGCGCGAGGGTGTCATCCGTGCCCGACAGATCTCCGACCACGCTCACGTCGTCACCGACGGCAATGCCCTTGCGTCCCAGTTCGCGAGCACGCATGGCCGTCACCGCGACATCGTTGACGAGGACCTCGTACCGGCCACGATCGACCGCAATCACCATGCCATCGGCCGCGTCCCCGTGCGCCGGGCGCTGTTTGGAGCGTGGCCGTGAGCCTCGCGGATTCGGCCGGATACGGACGTCGTCCTCGTCCATGCGGCGGGCATCGCGTGAGGTAGGCACTCAGGCACCCACCGTCGCGGACCACATCGCGGGGAAGTCGGGCAGCGTCTTGCTCGTACAGCCGATGTCGTCGACAAATACGCCGTCCACCGCCAGGCCGAGCAGAGCACCCGCAGTGGCCATCCGATGATCGGCATACGCATGCCACAGCCCGCCGTGCAGGGTCGAGGGCCGGATCTGCAGACCGTCGTCGGTCTGTCGCACGTCGCTGCCGAGCGCGGTCAACTCCGCCGAGAGCGCCGCGAGCCGGTCCGTCTCGTGGCCGCGTAGGTGGGCGATGCCAGATAGGTGTGATTCGCCGTCGGCCAGCGCGCAGAGCGCGGCGAGCACCGGCGTCAGTTCGCCGACGTCGTGCAGGTCTGCGACCAGCGGACCGATCGGGCCGGAGTGCGTGACGGTGAGGCTGCCGTCAGCGAGCAATACCTCCGCCCTCATCTGCGCGAGCAACGCCCGCAGCGCATCGCCAGCCTGCGTCGTTCCGCACGGCCAACCGGGCACCGTCACCGACCCACCGCTCACGAGTGCCGACGCGAGGAACGGAGCGGCGTTGGACAGGTCGGGCTCGACCACCACGTCGGTCGCTCGGATCGGACCGGGCGACACCGTCCAACGCTCCGAGACACTGTCATCCACCGCAACGCCGAATTGCCGCAGCACAGCGATAGTCATCTCGATGTGCGGCAAGGACGGGACGGGCTTGCCGACGTGCCGCAGTTCCAGGCCTCGCTCGAATAAGGCCCCGGCCAGCAGCAGCGCGGAGACGAACTGCGAGGAGGCCGACGCGTCGATCTCGATCGCACCTCCGGCCACCGATCCCGTGCCGTCAATCCGGAACGGCAGCGTGCCGGTACCGCCATCCTCGACCGTGATGCCCAGCGCCCGCAGGCTATGGATCAGCGCATCCATCGGCCGGGTGCGGGCGTGTGGGTCGCCGTCGAACCGTGAGCTGCCAACAGCCAGCGCCGCTATCGGGGGGACAAAGCGCATCACCGTCCCGGCCAGTCCGCAGTCGATATCGCCGCTGCGCAAACCGCTCGGCGTCACGAGCCAACCCGTGCCGTCGTCCTCGATCAGAACGCCCAACGCACGCAGGGCATCGGCCATCAACAGCGTGTCACGGGCCTGTAGCGGCGCAGCGATCCGCGAGGGGCCGTCAGCCAACGCGGCCGTGATCAGGTAACGGTTGGTCAGCGACTTGGACCCCGGCAACTCGACGCGAGCGTGCACCGGCTGTCGCGCGCGCGGTGCCGCCCAGGATTCCACGGTCCCAGTCTGTCGTACGCCCGGTGGATCTTGCCCGATTCAGTGTTGCAAGCGTCGGACCCCGCCGGCGGCACAGATGCACCTCGAACCCGTATTACGCCGTAATACAAGTTGAGACTGTCCCACTGCAGGGCGCGCGTCCGCGCCGAACTGTCACGAGGCTCGCCTGACTCCGGCGGTGTGGGCATCGGTTGGATAATGGATACATGTGTGGTCGCTACGTGTCGGTGCGCTCCGACGAGGACGTGCTTGCCGAGTTCGACGCGATCCAGGCCGCTGCCGAGGACGCCGTCGAGCCCGATTACAACGTGGCGCCCACCAAAGCGGTACGGGTGATCGTCAACCGGCCGCTGCGCGACGAGGACGGTGTGGCGCTAGGCCCGCCGACCAGGCAGTTGCGGGTCGTGTCGTGGGGGCTGGTGCCGTCCTGGGCCAAGGACCGTACGGGTGCCGCCCGGATGATCAACGCTCGCGCCGAGAGTGTGGCGACCAAGCCCGCGTTCCGGTCGGCCTATGCCAAGCGTCGGTGTCTGGTCCCCGCGGACGGCTGGTACGAATGGCAGCCACGTGACGGGGCGCAGGGCGCGGATAAGCAGCCGATGTACATGACGTCGAGCGACGGGCACGGCCTCGCCTTCGCCGGGCTTTACGAATTCTGGCGTGGTCAGGACCCAACGCTGACGACGTGCACGATCATCACCGCCCCTTCGCAGGGGGCGCTCGCCGAGGTACACGACCGGATGCCGTTGGTGCTGCCGCGATCAGCCTGGTCTGGCTGGCTGAACCCGGAGGTGAGCGATCCGACGGATCTGCTCGTCGCGTGGGATGAAGCCAGTGGCGAGCACTTGGAGCTACGGCCGGTCTCCACCGCCGTCAACAAATCTGACAACAACGGCCCTGGGCTGATCGTCGCCGTCGAACCCGCACCGGACGAGCAGCGGCTGTTCTGATGCGGATCGACATCCAAACTGTGACAGGGATCGCCTGGGCCGACCTGGACAGCCCACGGGGGAGGGCCAAAGCATTGCTGGTGTTGACACACGGCGCTGGCGGGGGAGTCGAGACGGCTGACCTGCTCGCGATCCGGGATGCTGCCGTGGTGGCAGGCATGGCCGTCGCGCTGGTCACCCAGCCGTACCGCGTGGCCGGTCGCCGTACTCCGCCGATGCCGACGCCGCAGGACGCCGCCTGGCTGGAGATCATCGCGACGCTGCGCCGACGTCGTGCCCTGACCGGCCTGCCGTTCATCGTCGGCGGACGATCCAACGGGGCAAGGGTCGCCTGCCGCACGGCGAAGTTCGCCGGCGCGACTGCGGTTGTCGCGCTGGCCTTCCCATTACATGCCCCTGGCCATCCGGAGAAGTCCCGTGTCGGCGAACTCAAGACGGCTGGCGTGCCGACGCTGGTCGTGCAGGGCGACCGGGATCCGTTTGGCATGCCGCCACGCGGCCGCGGCCGGACTGTCGTGGTCGTGCCGAACGCTGACCACTCGCTGAAGAAAGACCCAGCCGCGGTGGCGCGGGCGGTGCTGCGCTTTCTCGCCGGTAGGCTGCCTTGATGAACGTCGAGATCATCAACCGAGTGTTGCCGGGAATCGGCGTGTGCCAAGAGGTCGAGTTGCAGTCCGGCCATCGCCTCGGCATCGTCACCCGTCGCAACGGTCTGCGCGAGATCGTCGTCTACGACGACGACGGCGACGGGGCGGCCATGACCCTCGCTCTGACCGATGACGAAGCAAATGCTCTTGCCGAGGTGCTCGGTGCTCCGAAGTTGATCCTTCGCCTTGCCGAGTTGCAGCAGCAGGCGGACGGACTGGTCACCGAACAACTACACCTGCCAGCCGGCTCGCCGTACGCCAGCCGCCCGCTCGGCGACACCCAGGCCCGCACCCGCACGGGCGCCTCGATCGTCGCGATCCTGCGCCAGGGCAGTGCGTTCGCATCTCCCACCCCGGATTTCGTCCTGCGCGCCGGAGACCTTGTCGTGACCGTGGGTACGCGTGAGGGGGTCGATCAGGTGGGTCACATCTTGGCAGGCGCAGTAGGAACCGGCGCTCCTCCCGGCACGGGCTGAGTCATGTATCTCGCGTCCGGAGCCGGGGGCGACCAGAGCGTCGCAACCCTGCTCATCGAGATCGGCGCGATCCTGCTCGCACTCGGCATGCTGGGCCAGTTGGCCCGACTGCTGCACATCCCGGTCATCCCGCTCTACCTGGTGGCGGGCCTGTTCTTCGGGCACGGCGGCATCATCGAGTTCTCCGCGAGCGAGGATTTCCTGAACATTTCCGCCGATATCGGCGTCATCCTGCTGCTGGTCATGCTCGGGCTGGAGTACTCGGCCGACGAGCTCAAGGCCAGCCTGCGGACCCAGGCCCCGATGGGGCTGCTGGACGGACTCGGCAACGCCCTACCGGGCGCTGCGGTCGCGCTGATCGCCGGGTGGGGAGCCTTGGCAGCGGTCGCCCTGGCCGGTATCACCTGGGTGTCCTCCTCCGGTGTGATCGCCAAGATGCTCGGCGATTCAGGACGTCTCGGCAACCGGGAGGTGCCGGCGATCCTGGGCGTGCTCGTCCTCGAAGACCTGATGATGGCGCTCTACCTGCCACTGTTGACAGCACTGCTGGCGGCGGGAGGCGCGTCCACCGTTGTCATCACAGTGGCGGTCGCGGTCGGTGCCGTCGCGATCATCCTCGTGATCGCGACCCGGTACGGGCGCTTCGTCACCGCGCTCGTATCGGCGCACGACAAGGAGTCGCTGCTGCTCGGCGTGCTCGGCCTGACCCTGCTGGTGGCTGGGCTGGCCGACGAACTGAAGGTTTCCGCGGCGGTCGGGGCGTTCCTCGTCGGTATCGCGTTGTCGGGCACGGTCGCCGAGACCGCGACCGAATTACTTGCCCCGCTACGGGACGTCTTTGCCGCGGCCTTCTTTGTCACGTTCGGCCTGTCCACGGACCCGGGCACGCTGCTGCCGATGCTGCCGTTGGCGCTGCTGCTGGCGGCCCTCACGTCAGGTACCAAGATCGGTACCGGCTACGTCGCCGCCCGCCGCGACGGGGTCAAACGTCGCGGACGCTGGCGGGCCGGAGTGGCGCTCATCCCGCGGGGTGAGTTCTCGGTGATCATCGCGACGCTTGCGGTCGCCGGTGGGGTGACGGACAAACTCGCCCCGCTAACCGCCTGCTACGTGCTGCTCACGATCGCGCTCGCTGGGGCACTGCAGAAGCTACCGGACCGCATCCCGGTGTCGCCGCCTGTCAGCCCGCCGCGATCGGAGCCACCCTCGCCTGCGTCAGTCTGACCAGATCCGTCGGCACCAGTTCGACCTGTAGTCCGCGCCTGCCCGCGGATACGTACATCGTCTGGAACGTCAGCGCGGATGCATCCAGGACCACCGGCAGCCGTGTCTTCTGCCCCAACGGTGAGATGCCCCCGACCACGTAGCCGGTGGACCGCGCTGCCGCTGCCGGCTCGGCGAGCTCAGCCCGCTTCCCGCCGATGGCCGCGGCGAACGCCTTGAGATCCAGCCGACCGGCAACCGGCACAACGCCGCAGGCGAGCCGTTTGTCGACCGAGACGATCAGCGTCTTGAAGATCCGCTCGCGTGCGATGCCCAGTGCGGCCGCGGCCTCGTCGCCGTAGGAATCGGCAGCCGCCACGTGTACGTACGGATGCAGGGTGAAGGGCACCTTCACCTTTCTCAGAAGTGCCGTCGCCGGCGTCCCGCTCGCCACCTGCCGCACCTTACCGACCGGCGTCGGGGAATGCGCGAGCACGACCGACGGTTCTGTTCAGGACCTGTCCGGATGAGGAGTTGACGATGACGCTGGCGATGAGTCTGGGCGCGGCATGCGAGCGCCCGTCTGCGATCCGGGCGGCGATCCGACCGATCTCACGCAGCGCGATAAGCTCGCCTGAGGCACCGGATCGGCAGGTGCCCGAACAGTTGAGGAGCCCAGTGGCTGAGGAGACGGTCGACCAGCGTCGCGCTCGGTTCGAGCGGGACGCCCTGCCGTATCTGGACCAGTTGTATGCGGCCGGAATGCGCATGACGCGCAACCCTGCCGACGCCGAGGATTTGGTACAGGAGACCTACGTCAAGGCGTTCGCCGCGTTCCATCAATTTACCGAGGGCACCAACCTCAAGGCCTGGCTCTACCGCATCATGACGAATACTTTTATCAACAACTACCGCAAGAAGCAGCGGCAACCGCTGGAGTCCAACAGCGAGAGCGTCGAGGACTGGCAGTTGGCACGGGCGGAGTCGCACACCTCCTCCGGGCTGCGGTCGGCCGAGATGGAGGCGCTGGACCACCTGCCCGATTCGGACGTGAAGGACGCGCTGCAGTCGCTCCCGGAGGATTTCCGGCTGGCGGTCTACCTCGCTGACGTGGAGGGCTTCGCGTACAAGGAGATCGCCGAGATCATGGGTACTCCGATCGGGACGGTGATGTCCCGCCTGCATCGCGGCCGCAAACAGCTGCAGGTGTTACTGGCTGATTACGCCCGCGACCGGGGACTGATTCCCGCGACCGTAGGCGGCGAATAATGTCCGGCTTCGGATTCGGCCCGGGGAACATCGACTGCGATGACGTCATCAAAGACCTCTACCTTTACCTGGACGACGAGTCCGACGACAAGCTCCGCAACCGGATCCGCGAACACCTCGACGGCTGCGCCCCGTGTCTGAAGCAGTACGGCCTGGAGCAGGACGTCCGCTCACTGGTCGCGCGCTGCTGTGGCGGGGACCAGGCACCGGTGAGCCTGCATGAGCGCATCCGCGTGCGTATCACGCAGATCACGATCGAGACCGAACACATCGAGCTCCGCGCCGAATAGCACCGAATAGCGCGAGCCTGCCTCACCGGACCCCACCTCCTCTGGCAAGCTGACCATTGTGTCGGCACTCTCCGATCTTCTGGCCTCGCGTACCTCGCTGAGCGAGCAGCAGGTAGCGCACGTTCAGCGACTGGTCGGCGAATGGCAGCTGCTCGCCGACCTCGCCTTCACCGACCTACTGTTGTGGGTGCCGATCGCAATCCCGCAAGCCGAGGCCGGCAGCGTCCCGGGCTTCCTATGCGTCGCACAGTGCCGTCCCACGACCGGCCCGACCGCCTATCAGCACGACCAAGTCGGCGTCGTACTGCACAGCGACCGCACGGTGCCGCTGCGTACTGCCTTCAACGAACAGCGCATCTTCCGCGAGGTCGAGCCGGATTGGGATGGCGACCTGCCGATCCGGCGCGAGGCGATCCCGGTGCGTTGTGGTGGCGAGATCATCGCCGTGATCGGGCGCGACGCGAACCTGGCCAGCGTCCGCACACCCAGCCAGTTGGAACTGGTCTATCTGCAGAGTGCCGCGGACCTGGCCGCAATGGTTGCCGACGGAACGTTCCCCGGTCCGGACGACGGCATCGAGGAGGGGTCCGGTCCTCGTGTCGGTGACGGTGTGATGCGACTGCAGCCGGACGGCACGATCATCTACGCCAGTCCGAACGCGCTGTCCGCGTTCAGCAGGCTGGGCGTCACCGGGGCCGTGCTCAGCGAGCCCATCGACACCCTGACCAGCTCGATCGCAGACGACCCGTTCGACGCGAGCGATCTGGCCGAGGCAGTCGCATCAGCGATCGACGGCGGGCAGCCGGCGAACATCGAGGTCGAGGGTGGGGGAGCAACAGTGCTGTTCCGCGCGCTGCCGCTGCGTCCGCGCGGTGAGATGTTAGGTGCCCTGCTGCTCATGCAGGACGTCACCGAGTTACGGCGACGGGACCGGCAGATCATGAGCAAGGACGCGACGATCCGCGAGATCCACCACCGCGTGAAGAACAACCTGCAGACCGTCGCCGCGCTGCTGCGACTGCAGGCGCGGCGGGTCGAGGCGCCGGAGGCTCGCGTCGCGCTGGAGGAGTCGATGCGCCGGGTCGCCTCCATCGCGCTGGTGCACGAGACGCTGTCGGTGTCGATCGAGGAGTCCGTTCATTTCGACGAGGTGGTCGATCGGCTGCTCGGCATGCTCACCGACGTCATGGGCGCGCACGGACGCATCCAGGTGCATCGGGTCGGTAGCTTCGGGGAGATCCCGGCCGAGGCGGCAACCGCACTCGTCCTCGTCCTGACCGAACTGGTGCAGAACGCACTCGAGCACGCTTTCCCCGACGGCGGCGAGGGGCGGGTCGAGGTGAGTGCCGAACGGGCGCAAGGCGTGCTCACGGTTCGCATTCAGGACGACGGGGTCGGACTGCCTGCCGACTTCGATGCCACCAGTTCGGAGCGGTTGGGAATGCAGATCGTCAGCACCCTGGTGTCAGCGGAGTTGAACGGCGAGATCGTGTTTCAGACGCACGTCGACGATGAACCGCGAATGACCGGAACTTCGGCGGTACTCACGATACCGCTGGCCCGAAAGGCCAGGGTCGGTGGCTGACACGACCGCTGCAACGACGGCGGACGGAAACTCTCGCTAAGACATCCGGGCGCGAGCCCGTGCATTTCGACGCTTGAGCGCGCGGCGCTCGTCCTCGGACAGACCGCCCCAGACACCGGCGTCCTGGCCGCTCTCCAAAGCCCACGCGAGGCATTCCTGGATCACTGGGCAGCGTTGGCAGACCGACTTGGCCTGCTCGATCTGCAGCAGCGCCGGGCCGGTGTTCCCGATCGGAAAGAAGAGTTCGGGGTCTTCGTCACGGCAGATCGCGCGGTGACGCCAGTCCATCTCGGTGTTCTCCTTCGTCATGCATGGAACATGAGTCGCGGGATGCGGCCCCGTCCGTGCTTGTGAATCCTTTCACGAGCGCGGGCGTGTTTCAAGCATTCTTCCCGACACTGATACGCACGTCACGCGGCGCGGGCTGTGCAGATTGGATGGAATTATTCAGATAAGTACGTCGATTGCCCTCGCTGTCGAGCTGAATACCAGCTTTTCGCGCAGCCCCAGGTAGTCGCCGTCGACCTGGACCGGCATCGGTTCGTCGGCGCGAATGACCAGGCCGTCCAAGTCGTGGATCAGATGGGCGCCGCGCCTGCCGATCCGCGACTTGTCACCGGACAGGCGGGCCATGCTAAACAACATGCCTACCGTGCCCATCCGGCGTCGGGCATACAGCGCGACCCCGGTTTCGAAGCTCGCGTCCGGTGTCGGGCGCAGCGGACGGTTACCTGCGAACGTCCACGGATCGGTGTTCGCGACGATCGCGAAGAAGACGTCGTCGTGGATGGTGCCGTCGGGCAGTTCGACGTGCAGCTTGGGGTGCCTGCGGTCGGCGGCGAAGAATTCACGCACGCCGACGCGGCCGTAGAGCATATGGGTGGACTTCTTGCCCTTGTCCCGTTGGCGCTCCACGCCACCGACGATCGCGGCGTCGAATCCCATGCCGGCGGCGAAGATGAACCAGCGCCCGTCCACCTGCCCCATGCTGACCGGCCTTCGAGATCCTGATCGCAGCGCATCGAGCAGGACACCGGTGGATTCGATCGGGTCGTTCGGCAGACCGAGCGCGCGAGCGAACACGTTCGTCGAACCTGCCGGGACGACGCCGAGCGCAGGCACACCCCCATGACCGCCGTCGGTCAGCAAGCCGTTCACGACCTCGTTGACCGTGCCGTCGCCGCCGAGGGCCACGACCACATCGGTCCGGTTGCGCATCGCCCGGCAGGCAAGTGCCGCCGCGTGGCCGCGATTGGCGGTCTCGGCCACCTCGAGGTCGGCGACGCTGGCAAGTGAGTGGATCAGGACGTCGCGTTCGCGCGGGCTGGTTGCCGTCGCGCGGGGATTGCTCACGACCAGGACACGCACGGCCCTTAGGCTACCGGTCGGTATCGTGGCGGGGTGAGTCAGGAGACGGACGCGCCCGAGTTGGTGCCGGTGCAGGTGCGTGCTGCAGTCGTGATCATTGCGTTGGAGTCGTTGGCTCTGGTTGGGGCCGCGGTGGTCCTGCTGGTCAAAATCGTGTTCGGTTCGCCGACCGATCTGGCCGGGGCGCTGCTTCTGGTGTTGCTGGCACTTGTCGGTGCCGGTGTGCTCGCGATGTGTGCGCGTGGGCTGACCCGGCTGCGCTCCTCGTCCCGATCGCCGGTGGTCGTACTGCAACTGCTCGCGATCCCGGTCTCGTACAGCCTGGCCTTCCAGGCGCATCGGGTCGCGTACGGCGGCCCGATCATCCTCGCCGCACTGGTCACGCTCTACCTGCTGTTCACGCCGCCGGCTCGAGCGGTCCTGGAGCGTCGCCCGGACTAGGGCGTGGGCGGCTGCAGGTGCGCGCGAAGCTTCCTCAGGCTGCGGGCGACCAGGCGCGACACCTGCATCTGCGAGATGCCGACCAGCGAGGCGATCTCGGTCTGGGTCTTGTTCGCGATGAACCGCAGCAGCAGTATCTCCTGCTCGTCGGCGGGGAGTTTGGCGATGGCGTCCCGCAATACGGCGCGCTGTTCGACCTGATCGAAGCCGGCATCGACTAGGCCGAGCGCGGGGTGCTCGGGCGCCGACTCGCCCGGCGGGGTCAGCACCTCCAGCGGCACGGCCGAATACGCGCGACCGGCATCCAGTGCCTCGATGACCGATTCAGGCGAGGCACCAAGACGTTCGGAGAGTTCGGGGACGGTCGGCGCACGTCCGAGTTCCTGGCTCAGATCTGCGCGGGCCGCATTCAACGACGTCTGCATCTCCTGCGCCCGGCGCGGAACGTGGATCAGCCAGCCGGTGTCGCGGAAGTGCCTTTTGATCTCGCCCAGAATCGTCGGTGTCGCATAGGTCGAGAACTCCAACCCGCGAGTGACGTCGAAACGGTCGATGGCCTTGAGCAGCCCGATCGAGCCGACCTGGATGAGGTCATCGAGCGGCTCGCTGCGGTTGGCAAATCGACGCGCCAGGTACATCACCAGCGGCATGTGCTGTTCGACGATTTCGGCACGAAGTCCGGGACGGAGTGGGCTGTCTGCGGGCAGCGAATGCAACTGGGCCAGCAGCGCCGCGCCGTTCGAACCCTCGGCGCGACCGTCGGCCTCCGAGGTGCTCGTCACCGCTGCGCTGCCTCGCGGCGCTTCGTGACGGTGACCGCGAGCCGCCCGTTCTCGTTGTCGACGGCGACCGAACTCGCCAGCGCGGCGAGAACCGTCCAGGCGAAGCCCTCCCGGTCAAGGTGCACCTCGGCGTCGGCGCACGCGATGCTGACGGCGACGCTGAGTTCGCCCGCTGCCAACACGAAGCGCGCGCTGAACACACCGGGCGATGCTGAGTGTGGGAGCAGCAGGGAGCAGGCCTCGTCGACCGCCAGCCGCAAATCCTCGATGTCGTCGATCGTGAGGTCGCAGCGGGCGGCCAGGCTGGCGGCGGTGAGGCGAAGGGTGGCGACATAACCGGTATCGGCCGGAACCGCGATCTGAACGACGTCGCCGTCCGGGCGGGTGGTGGTTTCGGTCATCGCTCGGCCTCTGTCTCGGTCAGGTTCAGTGCTGGATTGGGGAGGTTCCATTGCGCGATGACAGGATTGTCGTACTGCCAGCCCAGCATCGAGGGCGCCGCCGTTCCTAGCAGTAGGTTGGCGCCGGCGGCAGCGGGCAGGTCGATCCATCGGGCGCCCAGTACGCGACCGATGTGGCCGTGAGCGACGAGGATCACTGGGCCTTGGGCCAACGTGGCCGCCGCGCGCTGCAGCACCCGGTCGGCGCGTGCGCTGACCTGTTCGACGCTCTCGCCACCGCGTGCGCCGTGCGTCCAGATCGACCAACCCGGTACGTCCGCGCGGATCTGCTGACTGGTCAGGCCCTCGTAGTCGCCGTAGTCCCACTCGGCGAGGTCCTGATCTATCGCATCGACGCTCAGTCCGGCCAGGGTCGCGGTCTGCTGGGCACGTCGGCGCGGGCTGCAGAGCACCAGCGCGGGGTGGACCCCGGCTAGGACGATCCGTAGGGCGCGGGCCTGTGCCTCACCATCGGGCAAAAGCGGCAGGTCGGTGCGTCCGGTGTGCTGACCCGATCGGCTCCACTCGGTCTCCCCGTGCCGGATCAGCCAGAGTTCTGCGCCGTCGGGCACTGCCGCACGTGCGGCGAAGGCCGGCCCCCTCGGGGAACCGGCCTTCGTCGGGTCGTTCGTCACCTGACCGAGCAGCCTGAACTCAGGCAGCCTTCGTCTCCCAGAAGATCGTGTCGATCTCCGCGATCAGGTCGAGCAGCTTCTGGCCCTCGGCCGGATCCACGGCGCCCTTGCCACCCGCCGCACCGGCCGCCTTGGTCGCGCGGTTGAACAGGTCGTGCAACTGTGGGTACTTCTCGAAGTGCGGCGGCTTGAAGTAGTCGGTCCACAACACCCAGAGGTGATGCTTGACGAGTTCGGCGCGCTGCTCCTTGATTAGCAGGGCGCGGGTGCGGAACACCGGATCCTCGTTACCCGCGTACTTCTCCATGATGGCCTTGACGGACTCGGCCTCGATGCGTGCCTGCGCCGGGTCATAGACGCCACACGGTAGGTCGCAGTGCGCGTAGGCCGTGACGGTCGGACGGAACAAGAACATGGGCTGACCTCCAGATCATCGAAAGCTGTACTGCTCGAATTCGACCCTACTACCGCGGGCAGGCCCGGCAGCAGGCAGCATTGCGTCATGGCCATAGTCCTGCTCCCGTGGCAACGCGTTCGCGTGTCGGGTCCGTCGATGGTGCCGACGCTCCGCGACGGCGATGTGGTGCTCGTCCGTCATGGCGCGCGGGTGCGGCCCGGCGACGTGGTGCTAGCGCGGTACCGATCGATGCCCGATCGTTTGGTACTCAAGCGGGTCGTGCATGCCGACGGTGACGGTTGGTGGTTGGCGTCGGACAATGAGGCGGCCAGCGGTGGCAGCGACGTGCACGGCGTCGCGGACGTCCTGGCCCGGGTCGTTGTGCGTCGGCCTCGGCGGGCGTGACAAACTCGACGCTGTCGGGCGAACCCCGCGATGGCTTGCAACCTGCGCCGTAACCTGGGTGGGATTCGGGTGAGTTCACGGAATTGGGGTTCGCGGCAGTGGGGTTCGATCCGCACAGCGCGGTTTTCGCGATGCACCAGGGCGGCAAGCTCACGGTGCAGAGCCGGATACCGCTGACCGACCGGGAAGCGCTCTCACTTGCGTACACCCCGGGAGTGGCCGAGGTTTGCACGGCCATCGCCGAGGACATTGAGTTGGCTCGTGCTTACACGTGGCGGTCCAGGCTGGTGGCCGTGGTCAGCGACGGGACCGCAGTGCTGGGCCTGGGAAATATCGGCCCGGCCGCCGCACTGCCCGTCATGGAGGGCAAGGTTGCACTGTTCAGTGAGTTTGCCGGCCTGAACGCGGTACCGATCGTGCTGGACACCACCGATCCCGACGAGATCGTCGATACCGTCGTGCGGATCGCACCGTCGTTCGGCGGGATCAACCTCGAGGACATCTCCGCGCCGCGCTGTTTCGAGATCGAGGCGCGGTTGCGTGACCGGCTGGACATTCCGGTGTTCCACGACGATCAGCATGGCACCGCGATCGTCGTGCTGGCCGCGCTGCGCAATGCTGCCCGGGTCACCGGCCGATCGTTGGGCGAGCTGCGCGTGGTGGTCTCCGGTGCCGGTGCCGCTGGCGTCGCGTGCACGCGAATCCTGCTGGCAGCCGGGATCGGCGATATCGCCGTCGCAGACTCGCGCGGCATCCTGCACACCGGGCGTCAGGACCTGACCGCAGTCAAGGCGGAAATGGCCGCCGAGACAAATCACGCCGGTTTCAGCGGCTCGTTCGTCGACGCTCTCGCCGGGGCTGACGTGTTCCTCGGGCTGAGCGCCGGGCACGTCTCGGAACAAGCGGTGGCGACGATGGCACCGAACTCGATCATCTTCGCGTTGGCCAACCCGAACCCCGAGGTCGATCCGGACGTGGCGCACCGGCACGCCGCCGTGGTCGCGACCGGCCGCAGCGATTACCCGAACCAGATCAACAACGTGCTCGCGTTCCCCGGCGTGTTTGCCGGCGCGTTCGACGCCGGCGCGAGCGCAATCACCGAGAACATGAAACTGGCCGCGGCACTGGCGCTCGGCGACGTGGTTGCCGATGCGTTGACGCCGGAGTACATCGTGCCGACGCCCTTCGACGCGCGCGTCGCCGTGGCGGTGGCGGGGGCGGTCGCCGAGCAGGCCCGAGCCGACGGCGTCGCCCGGTAGGTCCGGTATCTCCAACAGGTTCGGTTGTGCAGTGCGGTCACCTGTAAGCGCGCCCAGGAACTCGCCCGATCCTGGCCCGATGTCGGACGGTGCCACCAAAGGCCGTCCCCGGCGCGCATCGAGGACGAGACCAACTTCCGCACACCAGCCCCCGACACGTCCGACATCACAGCGGATCGGTGCATCACTGAGCCGAGGCCGACGGTGGGTTCAGGCACGGCTGGCCCGGCGGACGACGACGAGTTTGTCGCCCGGCTGCACGGTGATCGGCATCCCGTCCTCGGCCTCGCCAATGCCGCCGTCGCGCACGACACCGAGTACGACCTCTGAGCCGGGTGCGAAGTTCTTTCCGAGGTCGGCGGATGTGGCAGGGCGCTCGGCTATCTCGCGCCCGGTGCTGGCATCGAGTAGGTCGGTGACCAGATCGCCGGTCGCGGGAGAGTTGGCGGAGATGCCGAGCAGGCGTCCGGCAGCTTCAGCCGATACCACCACCGAATCGGCGCCCGCCGAACGCAGCAGCGGCGCGTTCTCGGCGTGCCGTACTGCGGCGACGACGGTGGCATCGGTGTTGGTCTGGCGGACGGTCAACGCGATCAGCACGCTTGAGTCATCGCGGTCGGTGGCGATGACGATCCGTGCGGCACGGGCAGCGGAGACCTGTGCGAGTACGGCCGTGCGGCTGGCATCGCCGCAGATCGCGGTCGCGCCGTCGTCTGCGGCCTGCTGCACACTGCGCGGGTCGAGGTCGATCACCGCGATCTGCTCGATCGGTGTGCCGGCGTCGACCAGCGCGGCCGCCGCAGCGCGCCCCTTCGTCCCGTAGCCGATGATCACGACATGGTTCTTCACGTGGTTCCTCCAGCGGCGGGCGCGAGCGCGTTGATTGACCGAGGTGGTGAGAACTTCGATCGTGGTGCCAACCAGTACGAGCAGGAACATCAGCCGAAGCGGCGTGATCAGGACGATGTTGACCACGCGGGCCGAGGTCGATACCGGCACCACGTCGCCGTACCCGGTCGTGGACAGCGAGACAGTCGCGAAGTACAGGCTGTCGATGATGCCCATCGGATGTCCGCTGCCGTCCTGATAGCCACGACGCTGGATGAACACTGCGGCGGTGGCAACGGCCAGCAGTCCGAGCGCCAACCAGAGTCGGCGCAGAAGTAGCCGTCCTGGGCCATGCTCGCGTCTGGGCAGCACGAGGTTGAGCGCGGAGATGCTGATGGCCGCGCGCAACTGGGTCGAGCGGTTCACGTGTCCTCGACGTCAGGCGTGAGTCGAAGCAGCAGCGCGCCGACGGCCGCTGCGATGAACGAGGCGATGAAGATGCCTACCTTTGCGTCGTCGGCGAGGCCATCGTCGTCGAAGGCCAGATCCGAAACGAACAGCGCGACGGTGAAGCCGATGCCGCACAGCGCTGCGATCGGCCAGATCTGAGCACGGACCATGTTCATCGGTAGCGTCCCGATGCGGAGTTTCAACAGTAGGAAGGTCGTTGCGGCCACGCCGATCAGTTTGCCTGCCACCAGCCCGATCGCGACGGCCCAGGTGACCTTCTCGCCGAGGGAATGGCTGAGCACGCCGCCGCGCAGGTCCACTCCGGCGTTCGCCAGCGCGAAGACCGGCACGATGACGAACGCGCTGATCGGGTGCAGCGCGCTCTGCAACTGATCCATGACCTCGCGCCCACGGATCGGTCCGGCCGGGGTGAGCAGGCCGAGCAGCACTCCCGCGACCGTCGCATGGATGCCCGATTCGAGCATCGCGAACCACACCAGCACGCTGGGCAGCAGGTAGAACCACGGTGAGGTGGCCACCGACCGCATCGCCACGACGACGAGCAGGCCGGCGACCGCGATGGCTATCCAGGCCCATTTGATCCCGTCGGAGTAGAAGATCGCGATGACGGTAATCGCAATCAGGTCGTCGACGATCGCGATCGACAGCAGGAATAGTTTTGCCCCCGACCCGACGTGCCGACCCAGCAAGGTCAATATCCCTACGGCGAAGGCGATATCGGTCGCCATCGGTACGCCCCAGCCGTGCCCGCCGGCGCCGCCACCCGCGATCAGGATGTAGATCCCCGCGGGGACCAGTACCCCGCCAAGCGCGGCGAGCGCGGGCGTGATCGCCGCACGGGGACTGCTCAATTCTCCAATCGCCAGCTCGCGTTTGATCTCCAGTCCTACGACGAAGAAGAAAACGGCCATCAACCCGTCGTTCACCCAGCCGGTCACCGGCTCGTCTACCGCCCACGAGCCGGTGCCGAGGGTCAGGTGATGCTCCCAGAGCGAGACGTAACTGCCGGCTCCGGCGGAGTTCGCCCAGATCAGTGCCGCCACCGCGGCGACGAGCAGTAGGACACCGCCAGCCGCTTCGTCGGCGAGGAATTCGCGCAGTGCAGGTAGCGCTCGATGGCTCAGTGCGCGTATGGCGTGGCCACCCGGTCCGCGCGTTTGCCCACGTCGTCGCTTGGCCACTACCAGTACGTTACCGGCGCCAGCACCTTGCTTGGGCTGGCGCTTGGCTCAGTTCCCGTCGGTCGGGGCGTCGTGATGACCGGGAAGCACGTCAGTCTCGCTGACGTGCCAGACCGGGTGATCGCCAGCCGTCTCTACGTTGAAGCCATAGTCGAACACCAGGCCGCCGCCGAGCGTGGCGCCGAAGGCAACGAGTGCGGCCGCAACGACCGAAAGCACGACGATCAGGGCCGGTGAACTCAAGCGGTCGTCATAGGCGGTCAGCCTGACCACCAGATCCACCAGCGCGATCACGGTAACCACGATCATGGTGATGGCGTGCGCATTGATTGTGCGGCGAGCTTGGGTGCCGGGCTCGCTAGAGGTGCGCCAGTCCGCCCAGCCGGTCAGCGCCGCGAACACCGACACCGCGACGCCGCCGATCATTGTCCACGTGCCGGCGATGAACAACTGCCGCCCGAGCTCAACGTGCGAACTGTGTACCGAGATGGACACGACGTCGAAAACCGCGGCGAAGATGTACGCAGCGATCGGAATATCGGTCAACGGTGGATGCAGTGGCTTGCCCGCCAGACCGCGTAGACCCTTGTTGGCTCTTCCGGACATCGTGATTGACGGGCGAAACGAGAAGTGGCGCATGTCTTCCTCCATGTTTACTTGATCGGCCTTGATTGATCGGACGAGGTCAACCGCTCTGTCTGCTTAAGGCGAAGGACTCCTGGCGCGATCGCGGATCCGTGCGCAGGGTGCCCAGCAACGCTGACGTTACGGTGGATGACCCGGCCGCGCGAACACCGCGCAGCGTCATGCAGGTGTGCTCGGCTTCGATCACGACGCCGACGCCTTTGGGAGCAAGGTGTTCGTCCAACCAGCCGGCAATCTGCTTGGTCAGCCGCTCCTGGACCTGCGGACGGGAGGCGAAGTGGCTGACGACGCGGGCGAGCTTGGACAGGCCCAGGATGCGGTCGCCGGGTAGGTAACCGACGTGTGCGACTCCCATGAACGGCAGTAGGTGGTGTTCGCAGACCGACCGCATCGGGATACTGCGGGCCAGGACCAGTTCGTCGTAGCTCTCGTCGTTGGGGAACGTAGTCAACTCGAAAGCCTGCGGAGTGAACAACTCCGAGTAGGCGCGGACCATCCGACCCGGTGTACCGCTCAGGCTCTCACTGTCGGTACTGATGCCGAGTGCATGCAACAGGTCCGCGGCGGCCTGCTCGGCTGCGATCAGATCGATCTCGGTGGGTGGCGGAACGACATGCAAGGTGGCGAGTGTCATGGTCACCTCTGTCCTCCAATCCATTTCTATTTAGATAACGAATCTTTCCGTTATTTCAGTCGCCCGTCAAGTCCTTGAGGTGAACTGTGTTTAGACCATTGACGTTGGTCATAGAATGCTGATGTGGACAGGCGAGCGGTAGCGGCGGTCGCAGCGCTTGACGACGACGCGCGCAGTGCGTTGTATGCCTTCGTGCGTGCTGCCGAGAGCCCGGTAACCCGCGAGGCCGCCGCCGAGGCCGTCGGGATCTCTCGCAAGTTGGCGGCATTTCATCTGGAAAAGCTCGTCGATGCGGGGCTGCTCGTATCCGGAATCGAAGCCGTCGGAGTTCCGCGGGTCGGTCGGACCCCCAAGGTTTACGAGCCGGCCAGTTCGGATCTCGCCGTGCACGTGCCGCCTCGCGAGCCCGAGGTTCTCGCCGAGATTCTGGTCGAGGCCGTTCTGACCGAACGCGGCGACGAGCGGGCTGACCAGGCCGTTATGCGGGTCGCACGCGAGCGTGGATTCGCGGCCGGCGCCACTGAACGTGACCGCGTGCGCCCAGGTCGGATCGGGTCAGAGCGCGCGCTGGGACTGGCTGGGTCCTTGTTGGAACAGCACGGGTTCGAACCGACGCGCGCCGACGCCGGTCTGCGGTTGCGTAACTGCCCGTTCCATCCGCACGCGTCAAAGGCGCCGGGTCTGGTGTGTGGTTTGAACCATGCCTTCATCAGCGGTTTGCTGGATGGTCTGCAGGCCGAGGCATCGGTCGAGGCCATCCTCGCGCCCACCCCGGGTGCATGTTGCGTCCGACTACAGCCACGCTGACTCGCACCACTCGGCGTACTCTTGGCCCGTGTTACTTGCTCTCGCGGGCTTTTGTGCTGCGGCCGTACTCATCGTGCTGCTGCCTGGCCCTGACACTCTCGTGGTCGTTCGGAGCGTGGTACGCGGCGGACGCCCCCTAGGCACGATGACTGCAGTGGGAAACCTTTGTGGACTGACGCTCTGGGTCACGGCCGCCGCACTCGGACTGGCTGCGGTGCTGCGTGCCAGCGAGACCGGTTATGAGGTGCTGCGGATCGTTGGCGCGGTCTACCTGATCTGGTTGGGGATCCAGTCCTTCCGCTCGCTACGCCGGCCCCTGGTGGAACTGCCGCCGCCGTCCGAGCGGCGATCGGGTCTGCTCGGGACCGGATTTACCGCCGGGATGCTGACGAATCTGCTCAACCCCAAGGTCGGTGTCTTCTTCGTGACCTTCCTGCCCGGTTTCGTCCCTCATGGGTATTCGGTGGGGTGGACGACGCTGATGTTCGGCGGC
>JBDTDN010000077.1:0-5777 GCA_039923055.1 Jatrophihabitantaceae bacterium | reverse complement strand
CCGCGCCTGGCGGCGCATTGGGTGCAGACCGTCATCGTGCCGCCCGCAAGCACCACGTCCCGCAATTCGGACAGTGACGCCGACTGCGGGAGGGCGAACGCCTCCGTGCGCCCGGTCGTTCCCAGCCAAGCGGCCTCGCCGGTCAGCCAGAGCGAGACCGCAATGCCGGACGCGATCGCGGTCGCAGCGACCGTGAAGGCCTGAGTGCAGCGCTCGGGGTCGTCGGCTCCTGCCGTGCATTTCACAACGAGTCGACGCTGTGTGGGTTCACTCATGTGGTCCACCATTCGCTAACGAGATGTCGCTCATGCCGATATCCTGCCTGTATGGAAGCGACCTTCATCGTCATTCTTATTGCGACGTTTCTCGCGATCGGTGCCTCGTCGGTCGTCGTCATCCTCAAGCTCTACGCCGGCCAGTCTTGATCCCTGACACTGCGGACCTTCGTGATGGCGCTCCCATCCACGAGTCGCTGCTGGCGGTGCTGCCGTTGGTCGGGCTCTGGCAGGGCACGGGGACCGGGGTCGTCGCCTCGACGGGCGTCGAGTTCGAGTATGGGCAGCAACTGAGTTTCGTCCACGACGGCAGGCCGTTCCTCGTCTACGAAGCGCGGTCCTGGCTCGTGGCCGACGATGGCAGCGTGATCCGGCAGGCGTGGCGCGAGTCCGGTTTTTGGCGACCGGGTCCCGGCCAGGACGACGTCGAGGCGATCATCGCGTCCAACACCGGGCAGGCGATGCAGTTCGCCGGTTCGGCCGGAGATCTGCGGTGGGATCTGGCCTCCACGTCCGTCGTCCCGACCGCAACTGCCCGCCCGGTCGACGGCGAACGCCGGCTCTATGCGCTTGTCGACGAGGCGCTCGTCTACGCGACCGAACTCGCGCCGGCCGGCCAGGCGTACGCCGCACACCTGAACGCGCAGCTGACCAGGATCTGAGCTCGACACCTATCGGACTACGTTCGGAAGGGCAGCGTCAGGATCCAGGGTCAACCCGAGCTGACGAGCGGTGTGGTCGATGATGAGCCAGACCTGTTCGGTGAGCTCGTTCGTCAGTTCGATCCGGCTGACATCACGGTGCTCGAGCCACCACACGGCCGTCGAGTCCACCATGCCCACCACACCGATCACTACGCGTTCGGCCGACCCGGTCGGGATGTGGAACGCCTGCATGTAGCCCTGCAGCAGACGGGTCAGTTCGTTGGCGAACGCGGCCTTGGCGTCGTCGACCGATCGCGAGCCGGTCGCATCGACCGCATACGAATTCTGAGCCAGGAAGCGGTAGAGGTTCGGATGTGTCTGGATCCAGCTCAGGTGCTGGCTGATCGAGGCACCGATGATCTTCCGCGGAGATCCCGGGGTCGCCAGACCGGCGCGGATCTGCTGGCCGAGTTGGTTGGCGACCGACCGCGCTACCGCCAGGTCTAACGCCGACTTGTCCTCGAAATGCCGATAGACGTGGGTGCGCGGAACGCCCGCCTTCTCGGCGATCTGGGCAGTCAGGGCGTCCGGTCCGTACTCCTCGATCGCGGTAATGGCGGCAGCGATGATTGTCCTGCGCCGCTCGCGACGGTGCCGGTCCCAACGGGTCGAGCGCCCGTCCCGTTCCGTTGCTGACATGGCGCCAGCCTAGCCAAGACTGTGCATGCCAATTTATGTGTGACAGCTTGTCAAGCAATAATCTACCTGATACACCTTGTACTAGTTACGGATCGGTTCCCACGGGAGAGGTGAGGCACCATGACGGCGATCGTGCACGACTCCCGTGAACAACTCTCGACTCGACTGCTGAAGGCCGCAGCCAAGAACTCCTACGACCCGACGGTGGACATCGACTGGGCAGCTGAGCTGAGCCAGGACAAGGCGTTCATGCCGTACCTGCGGGTCTCGCTGTACGGCACCCAACTCTGGGACGAGATGAGCGAGGACCAGCGCCGCGAGTTGTCCAAGCAGGAGCTAGCGAGTATCGCCGGTACCGGGCTGTGGTTCGAGATGATCCTGATCCAGATGCTCACCCGCTGGGCCTATCACCAGGACCCGCAGGCGCCGCACACGCAGTTCGCGCTCACCGAGATCGGCGACGAGACGCGGCACATCATCATGTTCGCCAAGGCGATCAGCCGCCTCGGCGCACCGACATACCGCCCGCCCGCACCGATCCATCACCTCGCGCGGGTCTACAAGGCACTGGCCAAGGGTGTCACTGTCTTCGCGCCCGTGCTGGTGGCAGAGGAGATGACCGACCGGCTGCAGCGTTCGATCATGAACGACGAGGACGTTGAGCCGCTGGTACGGATGGTTAACCGGATCCATGTGGTCGAGGAGTCCAGGCACGTCCGCTTCGCCCGCGACGAGGTCGCCCGTCAGATGCCGAGACTCGGTCCGCTCAGCACGGTTGTGGCATCGACAATCTCGGCACTTGTCTCGGCATTCGTGGCTGGCTCGCTGATCAATCCCGACGTCTATGTACAGGTCGGTCTGGACAAGCGGCGGGCGATCCGGGAGGCGCGGAACAATCCGTACAACCACGAGACCAAGCGGTGGATGGCGGAGAAGATCATGGCGTTCCTGGGCGAGCAGGGTCTGCTCACCTGGTCCGCGCGGCCGATCTACAAATTCGCCCACCTGATCTGAGCGGCCAATCATCACCGCTCTCGGCGGCGACCCAATCGGTGGGAGACATTGAGCGACCCCCGAGCCTGGACCGTCGCTGGACGGGTCGGCTGGACGGGCCGACGGCTCGGGGGCCGGGTAGCTGCCGTGGAATTGCTCGCCGCCGTAACGCACGGCACGGGCATTGCCACGCAGGTCCGTTGTTGGAACAGCGGCTAGCTGGCAGCCACCTCACGTGTCCGAGGAATACTCAACTCTGGACCACCTCCTTTCGCGTGTACCGCCACCGTACGACGCCGCCGGCAACTCGGCAACGGATATTTCTCGTCGCAAGTCAAGGTTCAGGCCGTAGCGGCGATCGCGGCGACGAACGCGGCGGAACGGGCTTGGAAGTCGCGGTAGATGCCGTAACTCGGCGCTGCCGGTGAGAGCAGGACCGTGCCCCCGCTCGGTAACGACCGGCGGGCCAGCGCCACCGCTTCGTCCAAGTCCGCCACGAGCACGCCGTGAACGTTCGGCAAGCCGTCGAGGGCGCTGAGGATTCGCGGTCCACTGTCGGGTATGCCGATGACGGTGACCGGACGCTCCGCTGCGGCAAGGTGATCGTGCAGCGGAGCGTAGTCAACGCCGCGGTCCTGGCCGCCCACGATCAGGCAGAGCGAACCGTCCGGGAAGGCCGACAGCGCAGCGACCGCGGCCTGCGGAGCGGTGGAGAGTGAGTCGTCGACGAACGTCAGCCGGCCGGCCGGGTCGGGAACGACGCCCAGCCGGTGCGGCAACGGCTCGAAGCTGCCGAGCCCGGTCGCGAGCTCATCACGGTGAGAGAACAGATCGACACCGAGCGCCTGGACGGCGGCCAGTGCAAGGCAGACGTTGATCGCGTTGTGCTCCCCGCGCAGCGGGCTGACCGAGCGGTCGAACAGTTCCGCGCTGCCGACGGCGAACGCCGACTCGCTCAGATGCGGCCCGTCCGGCCCACCGACGGGAACGGATCTGGCCCGCGTCGGCGTCGCTGCAACGGCCAGTGTGAGTGTCGGATCGAGAGCGTTGAAGACAACCGTGTTGGGGTCGTGCTCCACCAGGTTCAGCTTGTCGGCGAAATAACGCTCGGCCGAGCCGTGCCAGTTGAGATGCTCGGGGAACAGCGAAGTGAGCACGGCGATCTGTGGCGACGCGGTCAACTCGCTGCACTGGTAGCTGGACAGTTCCACGACGTATCGTTCGGCGGGCTCCAGGTCCAGCAGCGGCAGCCCCATGTTGCCCCCGAGGGAGTTCTCGATCCCCACTGCGCGCGCCAGGTGGTGAATCAATGTGGCCGTGGTGCTCTTGCCCTTGCTGCCGGTGACGGCGACCGTCTGATCGTGGTGCGCTGCCATCCAGAGGGCGCTGCCGCCAGTGATCCGTACGCCCGCCTGCTGTAGTGCGACCACGCGAGCGTCGTACCGGCTGATGCCGGGTGACTTCACGACGACGTCGGCGGCGGCAAGCGCAGCATCGGCGTCGGCACCGCTCAGTGCCCCGTCGGCGCCTTGATCGTCAACAACGGCAAGGCTTTTGACGGCAACCCCGTCGAGAGCCAGCACGGCTGCCCGGCCCTCCCGGCCGTAACCCCAGACGACGACGGCCTTGCCGGCGAGCTCAGTGAGTCGCATCGAGCGTCGCCACGAATCGCGTAGGGGCCAGCGAGGGTCCCCGCTGGGCGAGCACGCTGGCCAAGGTCGGTACCGGACGCGCAGTCGCGGCGATCTCCTTCATCAGTGCGTCCACCACCTGCGCGTCCTGCCAGGCATCGAGCCGACCCAAATGCCCAATCGCGGCAACTGATTCATCTAGTTCCCCCACACACTCGAACGGCTTGGGGGAGCCGAAGCCGAGTAGCTCGCGGTAACCCTCCAGCTGCGTGCAGTCGCGGAGCAGGTCGCCACCGAGGATGCCGACCACGCGCTCGGCGGGTACGAAACAGGCCAATGCCAGAAAGACGAATCGGCACTTCGGGCAGTTGCGGCACCAGCGCGCGCCAGAGTTCTTGGTGATGGTGAACGCACGATTGCAGCTGGTCATCACGTCGTCGTAACCGTCCAGTGCGGCGAACCGGCCGGCGATCTGCAATTCGTTCAGGTGCCGCAGCAGGGAGAAGTATCGCTCCTGTGGCCCCAACCGGCTGGCCAATGCCTGGCGCAGCAGTCGTTCGGCGTCGATGCCCTTTGACCATTGGTGGTTGACCGGCTGCTGGTGCCAGGTGAGGTTCGGTGCCGAGGCCGAGGATTCGTTGGACATCACGACTGGGCCGAGACCGTGCAGGATGCTGACGGCAACCGCGAGCAGCGAATTGATCGCGGTGACCGGGACGTGCCCGTTGTGTGCGCCGGTCGAGTTCAGGGCGAATAGCGCGGGGTCGATCGTGCGGGTCACGGCCAGCAGCGGTGTATCGGAACGTTCGACCACGGCACGGGTGATCGCGTTCGGGTTGACCACGAAGCTCACCGGGTCCAGCCCGGCCGAGCGCAGCGCCTCCAGGCTGACGATCGAGTCCTTGCCACCGCCGCAGGCAACCAATGGCCGGCCGTTGCCGGCCACGGCGATCCCGACGGGGTCCGCAGCGACGCCGCTGGAGACAACGGCGGTCCGTAACGCCGACGGAAGATCGTTGGTATAGGCGAACTCGGCCAGGCCGTCGCGGTAGATCGCCGCGACGTACCGCAGCTCAGCTTCGGTCATCGGCTCGTCGCCGATACGTACCGTGTCTGGCGCGGCGGCCTTGAAATAGCTGACTCCGGCGACCCAGTGCGTCAGCTGCAACACGGCAAGCACCCCAGCTCGCGTCGAGGCGTCGATCTCGCCGGCGGGCAGCGGCAGCAGCAGCCGTTCGGTGAACATCAGCCGCCCAGTGCCGTCGAGTGCATAGCCGAACTCGACCGCACCCGACTCGAAATTGACGTCCAGGCTCGTACATTCGAAGACCGAGTAACGGCGTGCGTCGAATACGTTCGTAACGGCCGGTCCGACGGCGCCACGATCCTGTCCTGTCATTGCCCCGATTCTACCGGTCGCCGTCCACCGACTCGGGTTCCTACTATGGGCGGTGATGCACACACACCAGGATGATTTGTCGCCCGCCCCGGACCTTGCGGCGCGGTTGCGCGCGCGCGGACTACGGATGACGCCG
>JBDTDN010000076.1:0-6094 GCA_039923055.1 Jatrophihabitantaceae bacterium | reverse complement strand
ACACCCCTAGCGCGGCGGCAGTGGCGGCCGCCACCGTCGGGTTCGCCAAGCTACTGCACATACCGAACGGCGGGATGTTTACACCCATGATCGTGCTTGTCACGACCGCGGCCGGGCGTCCCTCGATCATTACCCGCGGCGTCGGCAGAGCATTGAGGGTCGACGGCGCTAGACCGAAGGGGCACTGCAACATCGCGCCCGTGACTGCCGAAAGTGGCATGGTCGAACTCCTTACTTCTTCGACCCCTTCACCGATGAGGTGAGGGTGCCTCCCGTCGTGGTGACGAAGCAGATGATCTTGTAGTCGTCATTCTGCTCCCAACTGCGAGGCGAGGGCAGCAGATAGGTGAAGAACAACTTGGAGTCGAGGTAATCAACCCCTACGTAGTCGGCATAGTGCTGCGCGCACGCGCCCTGCGCGAATGTGCTCAGAACGTCGTTGCCGGGAAAGGCCGAGTTGCTCGCGCTGGTCGTTCCCGCTTGGTACTGCACGATCGCGTACGCCTCTTGGGTGTGCGGTTGGGTGCACGGTGTCTGGGTTAGATCGCTCAGTTCGGCCTTGACCGTCGCCGGCGCGACGAAGCACTGCCCGGGCTGGACGGAGAACACCGACTCGGAGGCACTCTTCGATTTGCCGCCGCCGAACCAGTTGCATCCGGCCAGGCAACAGGTGAGGACAACGATGGTGCACGTACGCAGAAGCCGCAACGTCCTGGCCACCTCTCACTGTTGATCCGGACCGATGGGCCAGAGCGTAATCCCCGCGTGAGGTGCACGGCAGACCAAGATCACGGCAGACCGCGATCCAGTGTCCTCCCCGGTGCCTTCGTAGGGCCAACAGGCAATCGGACTGGTAGGAACGTGCCGTGGACATCTTCGGACAGGCCAGGAATCTGCTCGGTCGCGCCAACACCGAGGCCCACTTCGCCGCGACGCTACTGCAGGCTCGCGGCTTGGGCGTGGCGTTGACGCCGCCGCACCGGTTCATCAACGTGCTGCGCTCGCTTGAGGCGTACGGTCCGGCCGGGGCCGCCGTCGCGATCGCCGCCGCCGGCCAGGGCACCCGCACCGCGATCTTGGACGAGCGCGGCGCACTGACGTTCGCAGAACTCGACCGCCGCAGCAACGCACTCGCGAATGCCTTACGCGCCAAGGGATTCCAAAGCGGCGATGCCATTGGCATCCTCGCCCGCAACCACCGCGGACTGTTCGAGTCGATCTTCGCTGGCGCCAAGCTCGGCGCGCGCACCCTACTGCTCAACACCGACTTCGCCGGCCCCCAACTGGTCGACGTCTGCACCCGTGAGGGCGTCGGCGTCCTGATCCACGACGAAGAGTTCAGCGGAATCTGCGCGCAGTTCGACGCCCCTCTCGGGCGCGTGCTGGCCTGGACGGATGCGCCGACCCGTGAGGGCGCGATCGACGACCTGATCGCCGGCGCCAAGGCGAACACACCACCGCGGCCGAGCCGTAAGCAGCGGATCGTCCTGCTGACCAGCGGCACCACCGGTACCCCGAAGGGCGCGCCTCGGGATATGGCTCTCTCGCTGGTCATCCCGGGCGGATATCTATCCAGGATCCCGCTGCGGTCCGGGCGGTCGGTCGTGCTCGCCGCGCCCGCCTTCCACGCCTGGGGACTGCTCAGCTCGATGCTCTCACTCGGCCTCGGCAACACACTGATCATGACCCGACGGTTCGATCCGAAGCTGACGATCGCCGCACTTGAACAGCATCACGCCGACGCACTGATCACCGTGCCGATCCTGCTCTCCCGGCTGCTGGCCGTCGGCGAAGAATTCCTCGCCGAACACGACCTGTCCAGCCTGCGAATCGTCGCAGTGTCCGGCTCCGCACTGCCCCCCGAACTGGCCACCCGCACGATGGATCTACTCGGCGATATTGTTTACAACCTTTACGGCTCCACCGAAGTCGCCTATGCCACGATCGCGACGCCGGCGGACATGCGGGCAGCACCCGGCACCGTCGGCAAACCGCCGTACGGGACGACGATCAAGCTCTTGGACGCTGACGGAAAGCCGGTCGCGCCCGGTGACACGGGACGGATCTTCGTCGGCAATTCGATCCAGTTCGAGGGTTACACAGGCGGCGGCAGCAAGGAGCAGGTGGCCGGGCTGATGTCCACCGGCGACGTGGGCCACTTCGACGCGGCGGGCCGGTTGTTCGTCGACGGGCGCGACGACGACATGATCGTCTCCGGCGGCGAGAACGTCTTCCCCCGCGAGATCGAGGAACTGCTCGGCACCCATCACTCGATCGTCGAGGCGGCGGTGTTGGGCGTGCCCGATCCTGACTTCGGAGCTCGCCTGATCGCGTTCGTGGTGCGGACCGACGACGGGGACATCGACGAGGACGGCGTGCGGGACTTCGTGAAGTCGAACCTGGCCCGTTACAAGGTTCCCCGCGAGGTCACCTTCCTGGCGGAGCTGCCGCGCAATCCTGCAGGCAAGGTGGTCAAGCGCCTGCTGATGGAGCAGTAGCGCAACGGTCTGTCAGTTCACCTGGAGCGCGGTCAGCATTGCGGCCGTCACCGCATCCTCGTCCTGGTCGGCGTCGATCACATGCAGCAGGTCTCGACCGCGGTAGTAATCCACCAGCGGCAACGTCGCCTCGTCGAAGACCCTCAGCCGGTTCGCGACAGTCTCGGCGTTGTCGTCGGCCCGTCCTTGAGCGGACGCGCGCGCCAGGATGCGTCTGGTCAGCTCCTCGCGTGGAACGTCCAGGTACAGCACGGCGTCCGGGCTTGCGCCTACCTTCTCCACCAGCTTGCGAGCCTCTCGCGCCTGCTCGACCGAGCGCGGGAAGCCGTCCAGCAGGTAGCCGTTCGCCTCGGCAGCAGCTAGCACCTCGGGCATCAGCAGGCCCATGATCACCGTGTCCGGGACGAGTTCGCCGCGCTCCATCAGCCCGCTCACCTGCCGTCCCAGGGGCGTGCCCGCTGCGACCTGTGCGCGTAGCAGGTCACCGGCGGCGATGTGCACCAGATCCAGCCGGGTGGCCAACCGTGCACCCTGTGTCCCCTTGCCCGAGCCCGGCGGTCCGATCAGCAACACGTTCATGACGACACTTTCGCACTTGCCCGTACCAAATGCGACTGCGGGCCGGGCCGCAGTGACCGGCAGGGCAGGATGGACGCATGGACATGACCGGGTGGCTCAGCGGACAGGTGTTCCTGCAGACCGTCGATGACAAGGAGGTTGCGCAGGTCAGCGAGTTCCTGAATGCGCGCGGCCTCGCCTTCCAGGTGCTGACACTGAGCGAGCGGATGGTCCTGGACGGCAATGATCCCACGAGCGCCGTCTCCACGGATCGGTTCAGCATCGCTGTCCACCTGGCCGGCTTTCCACAGGTCGTCGGGCCGGTACTGACCGATCTGATTCAACGCACCCATGGCGGCGGCTGGACCGTCGAAGCGACCACATGACTCGCTGTGGTCGTGCATCGGTGGCACACAGGGGGCCGACGCAGGCTGGTCCACATGAGTGACGACGGGCCCGAGTACCCCACCTACGAACCCCGACAGCCCGACTACGAGCCGCCGCAGACCGGGTACGAACATGGGGCGTACGAGCCGGTGCCGTTTGCGGCGCCAGCGTACAGCCCACCGGCATTCGTCCCGCCGCAGCAATACTTCGGCCCGACGCGGCCGATGCCCGGTCCGCTCCCGAGCGGTCCCCACGCCCCCCAATCGTCGTTCACTCCGGCCCCTAATGCCGGGGCGCGACGGACCATGCTCACCGCCGTCATCGTCGCCGCACTCGTCGGCGGCGGAGTGGGCGCCAGCACGGTCGCAATCGTCGATCACAACAACAACAACGGCAACTCCGCGGGCCTGAGCTTCAGCAACCAACAACCGCCGGCGGCGAAGGTCAACGGCACGGTCACTGCGGCCGCTGCGAAGATCGGGCCCAGTGTCGTGACGATCAACGTCAACTCCAAGTCGGAGCAGGACACCGGCTCGGGAGTGATCATCAGGCCCGACGGTTACATCCTGACCAACAACCACGTCATCGCCAATGCCACAGCCGGCGCTGCAACCGGCGCAGCCGCGGGCACAATGTCTGTCACGCTTGCCGACGGGCGGGTGAGCACCGCGACCGTGATCGGGACTGACGTGTCAGACGACCTCGCCGTCATCAAGGTTCCGTTGACCGGCCTGTCGCCCGCGACGTTCGCGAGTTCAAGTGCGCTCGTGGTGGGGCAGACCGTCGTCGCCGTCGGCGCACCGCTGGGACTGTCCGACACGGTCACCTCGGGCATCGTCAGCAACACCGCACGCCCGGTGCAGACCGGCGACACCAGCAGCAACCAGGCCGTCTTCAATGCTGTCCAGACCGACGCGGCGATCAACCCGGGCAACTCCGGCGGGCCGCTGGTGAACCTGGACGGCAACGTCGTCGGCATCAATGCGGCCATTGCCACCGACCAGTCCTCCGGCGGGTTGCAGGTGCCCGGGCAGCAGAGCCAGGCCGGCAGCATCGGCATCGGGTTCGCCATCCCGTCCGACGAGGCGAGTCGGATAGCGACCGAGTTGATCTCGACCGGCAAGTCCACCCACGCCCTGCTCGGCGTCAGCGTGGCGAACGTCAGCGCATCTCAGAACCAGACCGCTATCGGCGCGCTCATCAAGACGGTTTCCGCGGGTGGACCGGCCAGCAAGGTCGGTCTGGCGGTCGGTGACATCGTCACGAACCTGGGCGGGCAGCGGATCGACTCGGCCGACGCCCTCGTCGCCGCGGTCCGCGCCCACGCCCCGCGTGATTCGGTGTCACTGACGTATCAGCGCAACGGCAAGAACTCGACGGTGACGGTCACCCTCGGTTCAGACCAGAACTGACGAATGTGGGCGGCTGACGAAACCCGGCAATTTTTCTTGACTTAACGCGAACCATACGTCAAGCTAACGCGGTATTTACATGCACGATTCAGCGGAGGACCCCCCGCCCACCGCTGAACACGGCAGTTCGACGTGGTTCGTCTCGGTGAAGCCCCCGCTCAACGAGACGGTTGGTCGGACACGAAGCCCTCGGTGAAGCCCCCGCTCACCGAGGGCTTCGTCATGTGCGGGGCCGACTACGTCGCGGCCGACTCATCCCCAACGGTCGGGTCCGACTCGTCAGCCTGGACCTGCTCGTCAGTCGGGTCCTGCTCGTCAGCACCGTCCGCCGATCGATCCTCCGCCGCGCCGGTCGCTTTGCGAATGACGACCTTGCCGGATTCCAGGTCGATCCGCTTTCCGCCGGAACTGTCGCCGATCTCTTCCCGGGTCGACTGCAGACGCTGCTTCTCTTCATCCATGTGCCGCTTGGCAGGATTGAAGAGGGTGTCAAGACCCCACTGCGTCATACGCTCACGATACGTCTTTCTCCGAGTGCTCGCGTCCCATTGGCTGTGCACGGCTTGAGCTCGTACCGTGAAGACATGCCGTTCTCCCGAAGTAAGACCGAGTTGATCACCGCCGAGCACGCCCTCCGCGGCCGCGCCGAGTACGAGTTCGCGGTCCCCGAACTGCACGCCGTAAACGGTCACCGCATTCAAGCTCCGTTCGCGGACGGCCTGTCCCAGATCGTCTTCGGGCTCGGCTGCTTCTGGGGTGCCGAAGAGATCTTCTGGCAGATACCCGGGGTGTGGTCAACCGCGGCGGGGTACGCCGGCGGAACAACGGCGCATCCCAGCTACGAAGAAGTCTGCTCCGGACTCACCGGGCACACCGAGTCCGTGCTCGTCGTGTACGACCCGACCGTGATAAGCCTCGGATCGTTGCTGGCCACCTTCTTCGAGGTCCACGATCCGACGCAGGGCATGCGGCAGGGCAACGACCTCGGCACCCAGTACCGCTCGGCGATCTACTACACCGACGACGCCCAGCGCGCCGTTGCCGAGCAGGCCAAGACCATCTACGCCGAGCAGTTGTCCGGTCTCGGCTATGGCCAGGTCACAACCGACATCGCCCCACTCGCAGACTTCTATTACGCCGAGGGCCACCACCAGCAATACCTGGCGAAGAACCCGAACGGCTATCGCTGCCATTCCACAACCGGAACCCCGTTCTCCCGCGAACTGCTCGCTGGTTGAT